>JBBQQP010000124.1:0-8830 GCA_038215675.1 Chitinophagales bacterium
ATATTTGTTTGGGATTTTTCAAGTGCCTTTTTCTCAACTTCGCTTTTTTTATTCCCTTCGTTTCTCGACTTCGCTCGAAACGGGGAATGTGCCGCCCCTTCGACTTCGCTCAGGGCAGGGGCATATTTCCCTTTCGATTTCGTTAAGGGTGGGCATTATCCTTTTTGCTTCACTCAGTGCAGGGGCATATTTCCCTTTTGACTTCGCTAAGGGCGGGCATTATCCTTTTTGCTTCACTCAGGTCAGGGGCATTATCCACTTTAACTTGGCTCAGGACAGGGGCGCTATTCCCTTTGCTTCGCCTGGGAATGGCAGGGATGGCCTCATGTCTAAGTTTTTTATTGGTTCTTGCACGCTCTTATTTAGGTGCCGGTGTATTTTCCGAAATCGTTATTGTCACTATTTAACAGAAATAACTCCCTGCTTATTTCAGGACTATTCTATATTTGCCGTTCGATATGCTCCCCGATTATCCACATAAAATATTTTCTGATAAGCGCAACAGCTATAATTTGCTTTTGCTGGCGCTTGCTATGGATACGAATGGTTAAAAAATTGGCCTCATTTATTTTTTTAATTTTTTCAATTCGTTTTTATGTACTCTTCCATCAATAGTGACCGTATTTCGCAATCGCAATCAGCAGATTTTCTTCCATTAATGGGAACTGATTATGTAGAATTTTATGTTGGCAATGCCAAACAGGCTGCCCATTTTTATAAGACCGCTTTTGGTTTTCAATCGTTGGCCTATGCTGGTCCGGAGACGGGTATGAAGGATAAAGTATCTTATGTGATCCGTCAGCATAAGCTCACATTTGTTTTAACGACTCCATTAAAAGCGGGAAATGATATTGCCAATCACATTCAAAAACATGGAGATGGAGTTAAGTTTCTGGCATTGAAAGTAGCCGATGCAAGCAGTGCCTGGCAGGAGACTACTCGCCGGGGTGGTAAAAGTTTCCAGGCACCAACTGTGCTGAAAGATGCTGAAGGTGAAGTGGTGATCAGCGGTATTCATACTTATGGGGATACGGTCCATTTATTTATTGAAAGAGAAAATTATACCGGCGTTTTTATGCCGGGTTTTGTTGAATGGAAATCTACCTACAATCCTGCTGAAACCGGTTTGCTTTACGTAGACCATTGTGTAGGAAATGTAGGCTGGAATCAAATGAATCCCTGGGTTAAATTTTATGAAGACGTAATGGGATTCAGAAATATCTTAACCTTTGATGACGCTGACATCTCAACCGAATATTCTGCCTTGATGAGTAAAGTGATGAGTAATGGCAACGGGTTTGTGAAATTTCCTATTAATGAACCTGCTGAAGGAAAAAGAAAGAGCCAGGTGGAGGAATATCTTGATTTTTATAATGGGGAAGGAGTGCAGCATGTGGCTATCGCTACAAATGATATTGTAAAAACGGTTACAGAACTTCAAAACCGTGGCATAGAATTTTTAACCATCCCTGAAAGTTATTACAAAGATGTGTTGGAAAGAGTGGGTGCTATTGATGAAGATATGGAGCCGCTCAGTAAATTGGGCATATTGATAGATAGGGATGAAGAAGGTTATCTGTTGCAAATATTTAGTAAGCCGCTGCAAGACAGGCCAACCTTGTTTTTTGAAATCATTCAGCGGAAAGGCGCTAAAAGCTTTGGCAAAGGAAATTTTAAAGCATTGTTTGAAGCGCTGGAAAGAGAGCAGGAAGCAAGGGGCAATTTATGAAACCCCACTGAAATCAGGATGCCAGTATTTTTCTATGCTGAAAAATGTCAAATTTCGACAAACAGTTTGTTTTGTTGGAACTCCTTTACCAGGTGCCGAATGATAAT
Source organism: Chitinophagales bacterium (assembly GCA_038215675.1). Classification (GTDB taxonomy): domain Bacteria; phylum Bacteroidota; class Bacteroidia; order Chitinophagales; family Chitinophagaceae; genus Ferruginibacter. The sequence continues at coordinate 1,837 of JBBQQP010000124.1, forward strand.
TTGTATGCAGTGGGCAAAAGCTCAAATACGATCCGCTGTAGAAGAGTGCGACGCCACTGAAGTTTAATCAAGGAACTATCGTCTGGCTCAAAAAATATATAATGTCCCGTATTTGAACTACGGGGTTATTTAGTAAGCCGCTATATATTTTAGTTTTTTGAATGCAACTGATTTAACAAGTCAAACTTCAATATAATTCCTAAATTTGTCGTTATCAGGTAATAACTCCAATGTATCATCAATGACTATGAAGTTTTTAAATTTTGCGCTTACTTGTTTTTTTGCATTCAATGCTGGCAATGTCCTGTTTTGTCAAACGTCTTATACCAATTTCACCAAATCGACTCAAAAGTCCAACGATCCTTTTACAAGTGTGGAAGATTCGTTGAAAAAACAATTTGAAGATAAAAAGCTACAGTGGCCACCTCAACAAATTTATGTGCGGAGTTTTAAATACGACCGCCAACTGGAAGTGTGGGTAAAGGATGAACCCAAAAGTGCATTTAAATTATTTAAATCTTACAGGGTTTGTATGCAGAGCGGGACTACCGGCCCAAAGCGTATGGAAGGTGACTACCAGGTTCCGGAGGGGTTTTATTATATCAATGAGTTTAATCCCAACAGCAATTATCATTTAGCATTGGGCTTGAATTATCCCAACGCCTCCGATAAATTGTTGAGCGACTCGTTCAGGCCGGGCAATAGTATTTATATACATGGAAGTTGTGTATCTACCGGCTGTATCCCAATTAGTGATTTGCCGATTGAGGAACTATATGTATTGGCTTCGGAGGTGAAAGAACAGGGGCAGGATTTTATTCCGGTGCATGTTTTTCCGGTAAAGTACAATGTAAAAAAATCGTTCGAATACCTGGCAACTACAACCAAAGACAACCAGCCACTGCAAGCATTTGCCGTAAAGCTAAAAACTGCTTTTGATTACTTTGAGAGCAAAAAGCAGTTGCCGGTTATTATGATCAATAAAAAAGGCGAATACATCGTCAACTAAGTTTCAGGGGTGGTTCGGTAACAAGCTTTTTGGTAAACTAAAAGAAATTTTTTGCACCTGGAGGTTTTGTCATCCTTCACAATCAATTAGCGGTTTCAACTGGTGAGAGTGTAATAATGTCTTTAGAAAATAAGCAATCCTCATTATACATCCTTCAATAATATTTGAATCGTTTCCTTTGTTTTCTGACTGAGTAACTCAATTTTATTGGCGGTTAATTCTGTAACAATAGTCTCATTGTAATGCCGCACGGTAAGCAGCACAACATTTTTTTCAACCTGCACATCAAATAATTCACTCGCTGCCAATGCCAGTTTTTCAATCTTCTCCGGTTTGTCATCCAGGCAGCAATACAAACTAATGGCAGCATTTTGCGACAGGTTGGGCCTTATTTTTATGTCAACAAATAATTGATGTAATTTATTTACTAGGCTATCTTCTACAAACGAAAAGTCTTTCGAATTGAACTGCATCAGCACCTGGCTGTTTTTTAAAACAATGATAGGTGGCAGGTTATGAGCCGGCTGCCCGCTGATTATAGTGCCGGCCAGTGCAGGTTTAAGAAAGCACCGTACATGAAGGGGGATATTTTTGTTCTGTAATGGTTTAATGGTTTTTGGATGAATTACTTGGGCACCATAGTAGGCCATTTCTATCACTTCTTTATAACTCAGGGCTCCAATAAATTGCGCTTCCGGAAATAATTTAGGATCAGCATTCATCACACCTTCCACATCTTTCCAAATGGTTTGCGTTTCAGCATCCAGCATATTGGCAAATATGGCGGCGGAATAATCACTACCTTCCCTGCCAAGCGTGGTGCTTTCGTTTTCATCGGTTGCGCCAATAAAACCTTGGGTTATTACAATATTGGTGTTATCAAAAAGCGGTAATATTTCACTGTTAACTTTTTGTTGCGTATAGGCCCAGTCGATGATTGCGTCTCTGAAGGTATCATCTGTCCTTACAATATCCCTTACGTCTACCCACTGGTTATTGATCCCGATGGTATTAAAGTAGCTGCTGATGATAGCCGTGCTCAACAATTCACCACAGCATACAATTTGGTCATAATAATAATCATAGTCCCTCACTGGTTTGTCATGCAGCAACCATTCTACTTCGGTAAAGATGTCGCTTAATGCATGTACGCCAGATTTTGTAATTTTTTCTGAAAGAATGGTATGTTCATCTTTTATCTGTTGAAAAAGTAAAAGTGCGTCTTCTTTATTGCCTGAATAAAAGGCGTCCGCAACCTTTTCAAGCGCATTGGTGATTTTACCCATGGCTGAAATAATGACCAGTATTTTTTCACCTTCGTAGGTCCGGATTATTCCGGCAACGTTCTCAATTCTTTCAATACTGTTGATACTGGCACCGCCAAACTTAAAAACCTTCATTTCGTGTATTTGTTTATTAATAATTCAAGCCTTCAAAATCATAAAAGGGGCCACCATCAGTGATAATCTTACTACATTTGAAGCGCAAAGCTAAATTCTAAAATTTGCATTCAAAAATTATCTATGAGTATTAACCGCAGGGTACAGACATTGGATGAATTTACCATCCAGCAAATGCGGGATTTCCCGAATGCAACTGGTGAACTATCCGGACTTTTAAGAGACATTGGCCTTGCTTCTAAAAGGATAAATGTGGAAGTCAATAAGGCGGGATTGGTCGATATTTTAGGAGATGCGGGCAGTATTAATGTGCAGGGAGAAGAAGTGAAAAAGCTGGATGTCTTCGCCAACAACCAATTGGTGGGTGTATTGCGGCATGGAATTAGTTGTGCAGGCATCGGCAGCGAAGAACTGGATGATATCCTGGTTTTTGACGATGAAATAAGTAATAACAGTAAATATGTTTGCCTCTTTGATCCATTGGATGGTAGTGCCAATATTGATGTAAATGTTTCTATTGGTACCATCTTTAGTGTATTCAGGCGGGTAACACCCATTGGTACTCCGGTTACCATCGCAGATTTTTTACAACCAGGAATCAGGCAGGTGGCGGCTGGATATGTTATCTATGGGTCCTCAACAATTTTGGTATATGCTACCCGAAGAGGAGTCAATGGTTTTACCTTAGATCCGTCGATTGGCGAGTACACCCTAAGTCATCCCGATATTAAATGTCCTTCAAATGGCCGTATTTATTCCGTTAACCATGGAAATTTTTTCCAATACACAGATAAAGTTCGGGAGTATATCAACGTTTGCCAGAAAAAGGATGAAACCAATGGAGGTCCTTACACGCAGCGGTACATCGGCAGCATGGTAAGTGATGTACATCGCAACCTGATTAAGGGAGGTATATTTTTGTACCCGGCAATAAAAGACAAGCCAGGCGGAAAACTAAGGTTATTGTATGAATGTAATCCATTTGCATTTATTGTAGAAGTGGCTGGTGGAAAAGCTACGGATGGCAAACAACGCATTCTTGAAATACAACCAACAGAAGTACACCAGCGAACGCCGTTGTTTATCGGTAGTAGGCTGATGATGGAAGAATTGGAATCTTACATGAACGAATAAAAAAAATGACATGGCAAAATTAAACGCAATTGGCTTAAACGAAAAAATGTCCGTAGAACTGTCTGACAGCCTTAATGAGTTATTGGCCAACTATCAATTGTTTTATCAGAATGCCCGTGGCTTTCACTGGAATATAAAAGGTGAAAAGTTTTTCGAATTGCACCTGAAATTCGAAGAGTTATACACCGATGCATTATTGAAAATTGATGAGATAGCAGAACGAATTCTTACGCTTGGCTTTACACCATTGCATACTTTTACCGATTATTTAAGACAATCTTCAATAAAGGAAGCAAAGAGTATAGGGGATGGAAAAAAAGCTGTCGAAAATTTACTGGAAGGATTTAAAATATTGTTACAGGCAGAAAGGAAAATTTTAGAGCTGTCCGGCACGGCTGAAGATGAAGGAACGAATGCATTGATGAGCGACTATATTCGCCAACAGGAAAAAAGTGTGTGGATGTATTCTTCCTATTTGCAATAAGAAAAAAAAATAAACGTTGGAATCAATTTTCCCAAGGTGGAAAACAGGTCACTATTTAAATCAAAATTGCCCTTCTGTGGTTTGGGGTTAGTTTAATATGAAGCGAACAATTATATCAGTTAAAGATCTAAAAAAGAACTACGGTACTTTTGAGGCAGTAAAAGGTATTTCATTTGAAGTATTTGAAGGGGAAATATTTGGATTGCTGGGGCCCAATGGCGCAGGCAAATCTACTACGCTTGAAATAATGGAAACGCTTCGCCCAAAAACAAGTGGCCAGGTAATTGTAAATGGTTTAGATCTCGATAAGGAACCGGATAATATTAAAAAGATAATCGGCGTTCAGCTGCAGACCTCTGGTTTTTATCCGGGTTTGAATTTGCTCGAACTGATTACATTGTTTGCAGGCTTGTATAACCAACAGGTAGAGCCGATGGAATTATTAAAACTGGTAAACCTCGCCGATAAAGCAAAAAACAAATACAAGGAAATGAGCGGCGGTCAAAAGCAACGTTTTTCCATAGCTACTACCCTCATCAATAAACCAAAAGTTGTTTTTCTTGATGAACCTACAACCGGTCTTGATCCGCAGGCACGCCGCAATTTATGGGAGCTGATTAAAAATATCAGGGACAAAGGAACTACTGTAATAATCACCACACATTATATGGACGAAGCCGAGCAACTATGCGACCGTATAGCCATCATGAACGAAGGCAAAATCATTGCATTGGCCTCGCCCGATAAAATGATTGACGATTTGGTTGCATCCGGCTTTGAAAAACCAAAAGTGGTAAAAGCAGCCAACCTCGAAGATGTTTTTATCAAACTTACCGGTAAAGAAATGAGAGACGAGTAATTTTAAACCTACATAAAAAATCAAAACAGAAAAATGAAGCAGTTTTTTTTAGCAGTAAGTGTAGCACTGATGGCAAGTGCAACCGTGAACGCACAGGCAAAGCCGAAACCTAAATTAAAGGTGGTAAATCCGTCTGGTGTTATCAAGTCGCCAGTAAGTAGTTTGAGAAATTCAACAGATTCTTTCAGTTATGCATTGGGAATTAATATTGCCAATAATTTAAAGCAACAAGGCATTGAGAAAATAAGCAATATTGCCATGCAAAAAGCAATGGATGATGTATTTAATAAAAGAGCGTTTTTGCTAAACGATCAGCAGTGCAATATGGTAATACAGCAAAAGATTCAAGCCAATATGTCAAAGAAAAATGAAGTGGTAAAAGCCCAGGGAACCGCTTTTTTGGCTGCCAATAAAAAAAAGCCGGGTGTTATAAGTCTCCCAGATGGTTTGCAATATGAAGTAATAAAAAAAGGCGATCCCAGTTCTGTCATGCCAAAACTGGAAGATACAGTGGTAGCGCATTACGCCGGCACGTTGATTAATGGCAAAAAATTTGACAACTCATATGATCGGGGCGAACCGCTTACAATACCGGTTGGAGGTGTAATAAGAGGCTGGACAGAAATACTACAGTTGATGCACATTGGCGATAAATTCAAAGTGTTCATACCAAGTGAATTAGGTTATGGAGATAGAGGAGCAGGAGCAGATATTCCTGGCGGCGCAACCTTAATTTTTGAAATGGAACTATTGGCAATTAAACCTGCTACAGCACCCGCAGCGATTGAAGCACCAAAACAAAACTAATCATGGAAGACCTTCGTTATCCGATTGGGAAATATCATCCGCAGTCATTTTCCGAGAGCCAGTTGCAGGAATGGTTGATTGACATTAAATTTTTGCCACAGCACCTGGAGAATGCCATTTTAAATTTAGACGAAAGTCAAATTAATACCCCTTACCGCCTGGATGGGTGGACGGTGAAGCAATTGGTGCACCATGTGGCCGACAGTCACATGAACGCATACATTCGGTTTAAACTCGGATTAACGGAAAACAATCCAACCATAAAGCCCTATGATGAAGGTGCATGGGCCAATTTGCAAGACACTGATAATTTACCAATCAATATTTCGCTCACACTACTGCACGCATTACACGCAAGGTGGGTGGAGGTGATAAGAGGAATAAAAGGAGATGAATGGAACAGGACTGTTTTTCATCCAGAGCAGAAAAAGGAAATCACCCTCTGGCATTTGTTCGGCATGTATGCCTGGCATGGCAAACACCACGTAGCACACATAACTGCATTACGTGAAAGAATGAAATGGTAATAATGAACATTGTTTTAAAAAGTTGGTAGGTATTTCTATCAACTTTTTATTTTTAAACAATGATTGACCAGACGACAGAATAACTATTAAGCTTCATGGGCGTCGCACTCTTGTACGGTAAATCATTATTGAGCTTTACCCAAAATTTTTGTCGAACCGAAGTCCATTTTTTTGCATAAAAGCGTACTATAGCCAATCAGTAACTAGGTATATTGTTATGTAAAATTCTAATAATCAATCAATCCAAAAAGAATCCTGATAGATAGGATCAACAATAAAACAATTCAACAGGCTGGCAACTCAACAATCTAACAATTCAACAATTCAACAATTCAACCATTAAAAATGAACTGGAAAACATTGAACGCCCAATATATTTCAACGCACCCCTATTTTACGGCAAGAAAAGATACCTGTGAAATGCCGGATGGTAAAATAGTGGATGCCTATTACGTGGTAGAACTACCGAACTCAGTTTGCGCCCTCGCTATTACCGAGGAAGGCAAAGTACTATTGGCAAAGCAATACCGCCATCCGTTGGAACAGACACTCATAGAAATACCAGGCGGTTTCGTAGATGATGGAGAAGATCCTGATCTTGCAATAGGTCGTGAACTGCTGGAAGAAACCGGTCATCAGTTTACGAGTATTGAATTTGTAGGCAAAGTATCTGCAAATCCAGGTGTCTTAACTGGGTATACTCACCTATACCTTGCAAGAGGCGGTAAAAAAGTTGCTTCCCAAAGTTTAGATCACAACGAAGAAATAGAGTTA
>JBBQQP010000125.1:0-8828 GCA_038215675.1 Chitinophagales bacterium
AGTCCATCTACGCCATCATTAAGTTCGGAGGTGTGCATATTTGTAATTTGCACACCTCCGAACTTAATGATGATTCCCGCAGCTACCAACTGGCCAATGAATTTTTTTCCTGCCGAGAGGATCAGTATATCGTCCTTGATTCCTAAAAAGAAGATAACAATGGCCGCAGCAATAAAATACTGAAGTTCGCCAGCACCCAATGGAGCGCCTAACAACAAAGCAAGAATGAAACCAGCAAAAATGCCAAGACCTCCTAAAGTAGGAATCACCATTTTATGAACCTTCCTTTCGTCCGGCTCATCAAATAATTTCTTTTCTCTGGCAACCTGTATAATGATGGGTATTGCAAAAAAAGTAATTAAAAATGCAAGTGTTCCACTAAGTAATATATTGTGCATGCCAGATGTGTTAAATATTCTGAGTTTAGAACAAATGTAAAACTCTTTTAATTATTATGGGTAGATTATCTCTTCAACTTCATCACAACCTAATCAAAATCCATTGGTTTTTAAAATTTTACAGGCAAAAAATTTTGCTTTTATGTGAATTTTTTTCCCACGCTGTCGTTACCACCATAACGAACAACTCTAAAACTTATTATTTTTCAGTACACCAATATCAACTTTTACTTTGCTCATGTAAGTATTTGAAGTAGGTTTGCACCGCATAAAAAAAGTACAATGAGTGATTTAAAAGGTATAGCAAGTCAGGTACGAAGAGATATCGTACGTATGGTACATGGCGTTCAAAGTGGTCATCCCGGCGGTTCATTGGGATGTGCAGACTATTTAACCGCCTTATATTTCGATTTTATGAAGCATGATCCTGCATTCAATATGGATGGCAAAGGCGAAGATTTATTTTTCTTAAGTAACGGGCACATCTCCCCGGTTTTTTACAGCGTATTGGCACGGAGCGGTTATTTCCCAATTGCGGAGCTTGCAACATTCAGAAGATTAAATAGCAGGTTACAGGGGCATCCGACTACTCACGAACACTTGCCAGGGGTAAGGATAGCCAGCGGCTCATTAGGACAGGGTATGAGTGTTGCACTGGGTGCGTCTTTAGCTAAAAAACTAAATGGCGATGCCGGGATTATTTACTCCTTATGTGGCGACGGAGAATTGAACGAAGGGCAAAATTGGGAGGCTATCTTGTTTGCGGCGCATAAAGGGACAGACAATCTGATTGCAGCTGTTGATTGGAATGGCCAACAGATTGATGGACCTACCGCAAAAGTGATGAACCTCGGTAATCTTGCAGGAAAGTTTGAGGCCTTTGGATGGAAAGTGATTATTCTTGAAAAAGGAAATGATATGGACGAGGTTGTTTCAACATTAAATTTTGCCAAAACTTTTATTGGAAAGGGACAACCTATCGTAATTCTAATGAAAACCGAAATGGGTAAAGGTGTAGACTTTATGGAAGGCAGTCACGAGTGGCATGGAATTGCACCGAATGATGAGCAGTTACAAAAAGCATTGGCCCAGTTGCCGGAAACAATGGGAGATTATTAATATCGAGACAATATTATTTTAAAAAAGCTTTCACTTTGTGGAGGCTTTTTTGATTTTAAAATTGGACTATCAGCGTAATTCTACCAGTTGATTGGAAGCTTTGCGGGCAGGAAACCACGAAGCAAGAAATGCTATGAAAGTTACGGTAGATATAACCAGGATAAAATCGGATGCCTGCAATTCAACCGGGAAATAGTCAATTAAAAAGGAGCCTCCCTGCAGTTTTATTAAATGAAATTTTATTTGTAAAAAACAAATAACGAGCGCCATTAATACCCCACTGATAGCGCCGATGCCGGCAAGTAAAAGACCTTCACTCAGAAAAATTTTTAAAATCATCTTTTTATCTGCTCCCATACTTTGCAGAACGCTGATGTCTTTTTGCTTTTCGAGTACCAGCATAGTGAGTGCACTGATCATGTTAAAGGCGGCGATGAATAGAATCAGGGTTAGTACGGCATAAATCGCCCATTTCTCCAACCGCATGGTATTATAAAGACTTGTATTTTGCTCGTATTTAGTTTGTACTTTAAACGTGTTGCCCAATAGAAGCGACAGTTGTTGCTGGATGTCAGCCAAAGCTTCTGCATTGTTTAATTTTATTTCGACTGCACTAAATTCATCGGTTAAAAACCCCATCTGTTGTTTTACAAAATCAATATTGGTGATGGCATATTTATTGTCAAAATCCTGTTGTATGGCAAATACCCCGGTGGCCTTAACGTGTCCTTCACTTAGCGATTGTAGCGGATCTGAAACTAAAACTTTGCTTTTTTTAGGTAAAATCAGTGTTAATAAACTCGCCCCCATTCTACCTTCAATGTTAACTGCCGCCGCATTTTGTATTCCTGATCCTAATATCAATCCCGGATTGTCTACATCTCCGGTATTAAATTTACCCTCTATGGTTTTGCCCGCAACACCGCTTACGTTTTTATAATTTGCGTCTACCCCTTTCAGGTACACAATGGTTTGTATATCTTCATTTTGTAACAGCGCTTTTTCTTCGGCTATCAGCGAAATTTCTTTTACGCCGGCCTGTTGTTTCAGCAACTTAATTTGATCAGCAGTCAAGGTGAAAGTTTTTCCTTTAACGGGAATGATTTTAATATCCGTGTAAAAAGAGGAGTACAGGGATTTAACCAATCCTTCAAACCCATTGAAAACACTAAGCACCAATATTTGGCACGCAGTGGCAAAGGCAATTACACCTACAGTTACCCACGCAATGATGTTAATGGCATTGGCACTTTTTTTTGCTTTAAAGTATCTCCAGGCAAAGGTTAAATACATACCCCTATCCCCGAACGGGGCGTTTTAATTAATCAGTAATTTAAAATGCTAATCGATTTTTTCTGTGTCGAAATCTGGCTTGGGGCCATCTTCCTTTTTTATTTTCTCAAAAAGCTCTTCCATTTTAAAAACATAATCCAGTGTATCATCAATAAAAAATTTCAACTCCGGAATACTGCGTAGCTGGTGGCGCACCCTTGTGCCTAGATCTTTACGGATATCTTTATTTTTCTCTTCAAATTTTAATAGTGCTGCTTGTGTATCCTTTACCTGGAACATACTTAGATATACCCTCGCTTCAAAAAGATCGGGCGTAATTTTCACGTTGGAGATGGAAATCATTCCGCCATCCATCATTAGCAGGTTCATACGGCGGAAAATGTCGTTCAATTCTTCATTGATTAAGCCTGCAACCTGTTTTTGTCTTTTTGTTTCTGTCGTCATATAAATTTTAGCTAGGCTGCAAATTTACTTGTTTATTGTGATTTGGTTGGTTATTACCCAAGACTCCTGATTTAGAGAAGCGGGTAAAATGCTATTTAATTTTTTGCCCCTGAAATAAAATCAAGATGTGTACTATATTTAATTGATGGAAATATTGCACATGTTATGGTGTGATATTTAAGTCTGATACAATAGGGTAATGGTCTGAATAATGAACCTTTAGACGGTTATACTGCTCCACCTTAAATTTTTTATCTGCTAAAATGTAATCAATTCTTAAAGTAGGCGATAGGTATTGAAAAGTTCTTCCTAGTCCTCTTCCTTTTTTTAGAAAAGCATCCTGCAAATCACCCTTGATGGTAAAATATGTATAGGAATTGGCAACATCGTTAAAGTCGCCACAAATTACAACCGGGTAGGGGCTTTCCTGGATTTTCTGTTTTACTAAATCGGCCTCGGCACCACGATATTTGTAGGCATATTTTAATTTATGTAGTATAGTCCTTGAGCCTTTCAATCCACTTTCATCTGTCTGTTTTATTTTACGAAGTGCTGTATATTGTGAGTCATCGAACCTGACCGATTGGAGATGTGTCGTGAAAAATCTTATTTTCTGATTGTTAAACTGGATGTCAGCATAAATGAGGTGTTCGGAAAAATGATCTTCACCAAAATAGAAGTTTGCTGTACCAGTTATGGGATATTTTGATATTATTGCCACACCCATCTTTTGATCTTTGTTCTCCAAAAAAGATTTCACGAAATAATGATACGGATAGCCCATTTCCTTGAAGATTTGCAAAATAGAATATTGATTGTTCCCATGTTCCATATCCCAAAATTCTTGTAAACAAATAACATCAGCCTGTTGCTTTTTTATTAAATCTAGCATCAAAGACCGTAATTGCAATTGATGATTTTGATCCTTGTTGGTTTCACTCCAACTTGAAACATTCCACGAAAAAATTCTGATTGTTGCAGCAGGTTTACTGTAATCAAATTTTTTACTGCTATTGTAGCCAGCCATCACTGAAATTTGTTGCCAACTTAGCAAAAGGGCAGCCAAAGAAAGTAAGCACCATTTAGATCGGAAGGCAAACCAAATGAAAAAAAAAGAAGTGACAAGTGCCGCGATTAAAGGAAAAACGAGCCCTAGAATTGCGATCATCCAGAATTTTCCTGCAGGCAAAAACGGATTTAAACAGGCGGATAAATAAAGCAATACAACAATAATATTAATTGCTTTAAATGCTGTACCAATGGTCTTTATCATCAATGCCGGTCAGTTTTTATATTTTTTTTAAATCTACAGATATCAAATGTTTAAGCACCTACAATAATTTCAATTGTCCAAAATTTGCTAATTACATTATTTTAAGTAGGGCGAAAATATATAATAATAAATAAATGATTTGTTATTTGAAGTGAGCAACAATTTGCAAATAATACTTTATTAACATGCCTTCTAAATATAATTAGTGTAACTGCATTAATCAGGGAAGTGGCAACGATTTTTGTTATGCTGCTCTGGCGATATGCATCTAAATAAAAAAATCTAAAAAATATATTTGCATCAAAAAGTAAAATCGGCAAAATTTCAAGTATCAAATTTCAAGTTTTAATCCCTAACCCCTACCTTTGCGGCCTGAAAATAGACCTACATATAATAAAATCTTGTTTATGGCCAATACCGGTAAAGTAAAGTCAATCATTGGAGCCGTAGTAGACGTGCAGTTTGATAGCGATAGTAACCTTCCAGAAATTTTGAATTCACTAGAGTTGAAGCGTGATAACGGCGATACTTTAGTTCTTGAAGTACAACAACATTTAGGTGAAGACAGTGTTCGAACCATTGCAATGGACGGTACTGAAGGATTAGTTCGTGGTATGGTAGTGGTTGATACCGGAAAGCCAATTGCAATGCCGGTTGGTGACGCAATTAAGGGTCGTTTGTTTAATGTAACCGGGGATGCAATTGACGGTTTACCCCAGGTTAGCAAAGAGGGTGGTCGTCCGATCCACGCTAAGCCGCCGTTATTTGAGAATTTAAGTACAGCCAACGAAATTTTGTTCACCGGTATCAAGGTAATCGACCTGATAGAGCCCTATGCAAAAGGTGGTAAAATTGGTTTGTTTGGTGGGGCCGGAGTTGGTAAAACGGTTTTGATTCAGGAACTGATAAATAATATTGCGAAATCATATAGTGGTGTATCCGTATTTGCGGGAGTAGGCGAGCGCACAAGAGAGGGAAATGATTTGATGAGAGAGATGATTGAAGCAGGTATCATGAACTATGGCGAAAAGTTTAAGCATAGCATGGAAGAAGGTGGTTGGGATTTGAATGCAGTGAATATGGAGGACCTGAAAGAATCAAAAGCGACGTTTGTTTTTGGCCAAATGAACGAACCACCGGGAGCAAGGGCTCGTGTGGCATTAAGCGGTTTAACCATTGCCGAATATTTCCGCGACGGGGATGGAAGTGGACAAGGAAAAGACATTTTGTTTTTCGTAGACAATATCTTTCGTTTTACACAGGCAGGTTCTGAAGTTTCTGCTTTGTTGGGTCGTATGCCAAGTGCCGTGGGTTATCAGCCCACACTGGCAACAGAAATGGGCTTGATGCAGGAAAGAATCACTTCTACTAAAAATGGTTCAATTACATCCGTGCAGGCTGTATACGTACCAGCGGATGATTTGACCGATCCGGCGCCTGCTACAACTTTTGCGCATTTGGATGCAACAACTGTATTGAGTCGTAAAATTGCGGATTTAGGTATTTATCCTGCCGTGGATCCCTTGGATTCTACCTCAAGAATTTTGACTCCATTAATTGTTGGAGACGAACATTATAATACAGCAAACCGGGTAAAGTTAATTTTACAGCGTTATAAAGAATTGCAGGATATTATCGCTATCCTTGGTTTAGACGAATTGAGCGATGAGGATAAGTTAACTGTATCAAGAGCTCGTAAAGTACAACGTTTTCTGAGTCAACCTTTTTTTGTTGCTGAACAGTTTACAGGTTTAAAAGGAGTATTGGTGCCAATTGAGGATACAATCCGTGGATTCAATTCAATTATGGATGGTGAAGTGGATGAGTATCCGGAAGCAGCATTCAATTTGGTAGGTACTTTGGAAGATGCGATTGAAAAAGGTAAAAAATTGATGGCAGCAGCGCAGGCTTAGTCAAGTTTGATGCGAGCGTTTGTGTATCTTCTAAATTAATTCAGTCCATTTTTTTATTGACTTTCCCAATGTTTTTTTATTGTCTTTAGTTATTTGATGATTTAATTGCAAGCTACCATTGGGGTTTTTATCATTGCAGTTGTATTTGGGGTCGATGACATTTAATTATTAACCAACAAACCAAATTCCCCGTTTATGGGGCAGGTATATGACATTAGAAATATTAACTCCGGAAAAGAAAATATTCAGTGGCGAAGTATATGGCATTCAATTACCAGGAATAACGGGCTCGTTCGAAGTATTGGATAAGCATGCGCCAATGGTAAGTGCTTTGAAAGCTGGTAAATTGAAAGTTTTAACTGACAAGACAGCCACAGCCTCTTATACCATCTTAAGCGGATTTGTGGAGGTATTGAATAATAAAACAATAGTTTTGATTGAAGGAGCAGAAGAAATTTGATAAAACGGCACAGCAATTCATGAACCAAAGCCCATCATTTGTATGGGCTTTTTTTATTGAAATTACCTGAAGTATGTCGAATCAGTTATTAGTATTTTTTAGGGAAATTTCATGGCTGATAGCCGTCTATATAATTAAAAACTTAAAAATTGTATGCTTTCATTTTTATATGATCTAAAAGGGCAGGCTACTGTTTTAAACGGACTGATATTAATTTCGGTTACGGCTTATTTTTTTTGGAGATATCAAAAAAAGCGAACGGCCTATGTATTGGTCTTTATGACAATGGTTATTTTTTTGCTTTGTGCAACAGAATATTTGCCGCGCTACCTTGCTAAGGTATTAGAAAGCAGATTTCAGTCACTTGCATTGCCTTTAGTTATTTCTGATACTAATAGGGTATTGATACACGTATTGGGCAGTGGATATACACTTGATGAAAGATTACCTGCAAATGCACAAATTGGATTACCCGCTTTAGGTCGGTTAGCTGAAGGGATAAGAGTTCATAGGGCGATTAAAAATAGTATCATTCTTTGTTCCGGTTACTCATCGCTCGGTTTGGAGACGCAGGCACAGGTTACAAAAAGAGCTGCCATCGTTTTAGGGGTAAACCCTGACGAAATTGGAACCCTGAATAATCCTTCAACTACCCAGGAAGAAGCAAAAGAACTCGGAAAAGCCTATGATAAAAATATAAGACTAATTATTGTTACAGATGCCATGCATATGCAAAGAGCAATTAAATTATTTAAAATGGAGGGGTTTAATCCAATAGCTGCGCCTACTAATTTTAAAGTTAACGAGGGTCCTCTAAAGGAGACAATGAAATGGTGGCCTTCGTTAGGTAATATTGGTTTGATGAATTATGTAATCCATGAGTATTTGGGGGAACTGAAAGCGGTAATATTCTCATGATAAATATTTGGTATCATTTTAATACCTTGTTAACCTATCGTTAAGTAATAAGGAACTCGACAGTCACTGTAAACATAACCCTACTACTTTGAGGATTTTTGTGCACACATTTCCCGACTTCCTACTATAAACACTGGTTTCCGAAACTGTATATTTGTTATGCCCTAAATGCAGGTTTCAAATGGATCTATTTTAAATATAAAACATTTATATTTGCCTTCAATATTAAATAAAATTTTTACTTATCTATTCTTTAGTAAAAACAGATAAATAAAATAAATGCAACTTTATTTCGTTCGTATTGAACATCTTTAGTTTAACTATATTTTATCCTTGTCCCAAAAATAAACAGAATTTTATGACCAAACGGCTTCTGAAAAATTTTGCTCCACGGTGGATTATATTTTGTTGTGATATCATATTAATATCCGGATCATTTTTTTTCTCTTTCTTCCTTGCACATCATCTTTCTGTAGATGCTCCTGATCTCGTGGCCTTTTTCCCTGGTATCATTACAAACCTTATAATAAGTATCGCATGTATAATTGTGTTTTCCATTTATAAGGGCATTATTAGATATTCGGAAATAAAAGATATTTTAAGAATTATCAAATTTTCATTTTTGCAGTTTGGTATTTGGGTGCTTATTTACGTTGCAGATAGCGAGCACCTGGTTTCAGGTAAATTATCGATGGCTTTGTTGGTGATTAACTTATTTGCTGTGATGTTTATTTTGGTTGCATTTAGATTATTGGTAAAGGAGATTTATTTTATGGCACAATCAAAGCCGAATCCTGTCCACAGAACTTTGATTTTTGGCGCTGGAATGATGGGACAGATTACAAAGAAAGTTTTGGAGCAGGATGCTAAAATAAATACAACACTGGTTGGCTTTATTGATGATAGCAGCTATAAAATTGGGAAAAAGCTTGAAGGTCTTCCGATTTATAATGCTTCAGCAAACCAGTTAACTAATTTATTCAAAAAGAAAGGAATTACCCAGATTTATA
>JBBQQP010000126.1:0-8800 GCA_038215675.1 Chitinophagales bacterium
AAACTTTAAAAAGCTCCGGCGCAGAGTCCATCCTCATGAGCCGGATTCTATCCTGTATCTTCTTGTAACTTTTTCTTGTCACTCGTCGTGAATTAACTCTACACTTTTATTGATTCAAGCTGTTAAAAATATCCACTAAACAAGTAATCGCAAAACGTGTACATTTCTGTTTTGGAAACAAAAAAAAATCAGGCGCTGTTAAACAGCAAACTGGCGGGGATAATCCAATGGCAGTGCGTGCACAATCTTTTCCAACTGTTTGGTTATGAAACTTATGTGTAAATGCTGATGCCTGCCATTTGCGGACCAGCAGAATAACATACCGTCTTTTGAATTAGCGTAGTTAGCAAATTATTATGCAAGATGTATTAGTAAACGCAACCTGCTTTTTTGGTTAACACTTCGGCCGTTGGCCAATAAGACACGACGGCGGTATGCCCGGATAGGTGATTTTTTTAAAGCCATACCAAGAATAGTAAATTGGTGTAACGGGATAGGTGATTTTTTTAAGGTAATAGCACCAACGGCAAAAAATTGCGCCTGGCAAGTCAATGCACAATTCCTACTCAAATACCCAGGTTACTTTTTCTTCAATTGGTTTTCGATTACCCCCAGGCGATGGTATGGCTACAGCACCAATGTAAAAGAACCCCAATAATTTATCCGGACCTTCCAGACCAAAATGAACTTTTGCCTTTTCTAGATAGGTGATGCCACCAGTGGTCCAGTAGCCACCCAAACCATAAGCGGTAACCGATAAATAAATATTTTGAACAGCGCATGCCACAGCTTCAATATCTTCTATCTCCGGAATTTGTTTGGTAACAGTTCTTTTCATCCCGATTGAAATGATATGGGATGCCATTAAAGGTTGCTGCTGTAATTTTATAAACTTATCATTTTTAAAAGCCTCCCCTGCTTCGGCTTTATACATATCACTCTGCAATTTTGCAAAGGTTTCCAACCCTTTACCCGTGAATACTTTAAAAAACCAGGGTTCGCTCTGCCCATGATTGGGTGCCCAGGTTGCGTTGGTGATTATTTGCTGCACTACCTCGTTGGGTACTTTCTGGCTGGGATCAAACTGTTTTGGAAATACAGACCGCCTTTCCATTGCGAGCCGATTAAAACTTTCTGGTGAAATATTCATTTTTATATTTTGTACGAAGTTGGCTCATTTTCCGCTGCAGCATTTATGAAATCCGAAAATCTGAAATGGTGACTAATTGGATTAAAAACCTGTTAAAAGTTGTAAGTACATATTGGGGAAACCCTTACTGGTGGCTATTCTATAAAGCTTTTAAATTTCAATCTTCCAACTGGAGGGGAAATTGCGTACCTTCAGGCAATTAATTATCAAATATTGATGAACATTCACCGGTTAATTAGATTTAAATTCTTTATTTAACCTACAAAAAAACAAATAATATAAAATATGGCTAAATCACAAGAGACGTGGAGCAAAAAAGAAAGAGAAAAGAAAAAACAGAAAAACAAAAAAGACAAGGAAGAAAAAAAACAGGAACGTAAAGACAATGCTAAAGAAGGTAAAAGCTTTGATGATATGATTGCCTACGTAGATGAAAATGGCAATTTTACATCTACCCCACCCGATCCAAAAAAGAAGATAAAAGTAAATGTAGAGGACATCGAAATTGGTGTGCCAAAGCAAAAACCATTTGACCCGGCCGACTTGATCCGGAAAGGAACCGTTACTTTCTTTAATGAAGCAAAAGGTTACGGATTTATCAAAGACCTGGAATCACAGGAGAGTGTTTTTGTACACATGAATTCCTTTTTAGACAACATCAAAGAAAACAGCAAAGTAACATTTGAAGTGGAGATGGGACCAAAAGGTGCCAATGCAATCAATGTAAGGCTTACCACTGTTTAGGAGATACGTTTTCAAAATGATCATTTTTTTATCGGGCCGATAAAAAATGATCATTTAAGTTTAAGCCCGTTCTGCATTTCACAAATTTATATCTGCTGATATACTGCCAGTACTTTTCACTGTTATTTTTTCACAATTTGTAAATGATTGATAAATTACGTCACCTTCTTTCTCCGCCTTTTTAATAAAAAAAGGTTTGAAAATAATTTGATTGCGAATAAGAAACAATCATTACACCTCTAATTTAACTGTAAAAAAATTGCCCCAAACACGTATCACCTGCCGCCACAATGAATTAATTTGCAGCCATGAAAAAGCTATGCATCTTTCTTTGCACCATCATTGCGCTGGGTTGTAACCAGTCCGATTCAAAAAATCCACATGTATTAATTGTAACCGCTTTCGGCGATATTGAAATAGAGCTTTTTCCAGACAAGGCACCAAAAACAGTAGCGGCATTTCTCACTTATGTAGATTCCGGATTTTATACAAACAGTTCCTTCTACCGGGTGGTAATGCTGGAAGGATTGAGTACGGATGGAAATGTAGGCCTTATCCAGGGTGGCATCTGGCAAACGAATGACCAGGAACATCCGGCAATACCCGGCATTGTGCATGAATCTACCAAACAAACGGGTTTGTCCCATACCAGTGGCACTGTGTCATTGGCCAGAACAACAGTTGGTAGTGCCAGCACCGAATTTTTCATTTGCATCGGTGATCAATCGCAATTTGATTATGGCAATAACAACCAGGGAGACACATTGGGCTTTGCGGCATTTGGCAATGTTTCGAAAGGCATGACGATCGTAAGGAAAATACAACAGGAACGAAGGACCGATCAAAGCTTTGATAAAAAGATATTGATAAACGATATCAAAAGGATGTAAGGGAAGGAGGGAGGACTGATAAATGATGAGGGAGAGAAATGCATTTGTGAATGGTCAGTGGTCAATGGTCAATGGTCAATGGTTAAATTTCGACGAACCGATGTCTATCGGGACAGCATTCATTTTTCACCTTTCACAATTCACCATTCACAATTCACCTTTCACAATTCACCATTCACAATTCACCATTCACCTTTCACCTTTCACCTTTCACCTTTCACCTTTCACCATTCACCTTTCACCTTTCACCATTCACCATTCACCTTTCACAATTCACAATTCACAATTCACCTTTCACACCTTCACAATCATATCCACTGTTTCTTCCTCTACTTCCGCCAACGTGGCTTTGTAGCGGATGATTTTTCCACCAATCATTAAAATGCTGAAACTTGTAATGGCGCAACCAGCCATAACACCCGTCATGGGCATGGCAGTTTGATTACTTAGATAACTTACGAGTGCTGAAGTAAATGCACCGATCCCCATTTGAATGCCCCCCATCAATGCAGAGGCGCTCCCTGCATTTTTACTAAAAGGCGCCATTGAAAGTGCGGAAGAATTGGGAAATGTAAAACCCTGGCAACTTAGAAATACCAGCGCAAGTACGATGGTGCCGGTAAGCCCGATCCAGCCATTGAATGAAGCGATAAAAAGGCTGATACCCGTAATACTTTGACCTAACAAAGCCACCCGGATGATTTGTTCACTTTTGAATTTTCGCAACATTAAACTATTGAGCTGACTTGAAATAATAAGCCCGGCAGCCACCAATGCAAATATCCACCCGTACTCCTTTTCCGACACTTTGAAAATCTCCATAAATACGGAGGGCGAGCCGGCAATATAGGCATACAAACCAGCTGTAGCTATCGCTCCCGTAAAAGCATAGGTATAAAACTGCGGCTCCTTTAATACGCCGATAAAACTGGTGATGATTGCACCTGGTTTTAAAGAATAGCCAGGATCTGGCGGACGGCTTTCAGGCAAGATAAAAAACACTGCTGCAATTATAACCGCGGCCATTACAGTAAGTGCAATAAAAATAGAATGCCAGCCAAAAGCTGCAGTAAAATACCCGCCCAATGTTGGTGCGATAATGGGCGAAACCCCCACCACCAGCATCAGCATCGAAAATATTTTAGCATTGTCTTCTACCGCAAATAAATCCCTTACCATTGCCCTTGATGCCACCATACCTGCACAACCGCCGAGCGCCTGCAAAAAACGCAGCGCAATCAGGCTGTTTGCCGAGCCTGCCATGGCACACAAAGCAGAAGCAATCAGGTAAATGAAAAGTCCGGCAATCAAGGGCCGTTTACGGCCATACCTGTCCAGCAAAGGGCCATAAATAAACTGACCCAATGATATCCCAATAAAAAAACTAGATAAAGACAAAGTAACACGAGCAACTGTTGTGTGTAGATCTGCAGCAATATTGGAGAAAGCGGGCAGGTACATATCAATCGAAAATGGGCCGATCGCTGTGATCATTCCCAAAATCAATATCAACAAAAATTTTTTCCTTCCAGTCATCCTGCAGTTAATAAAAAAATGAATATCAGAAGACATAATTACAAAAGAGGCATTCCAAATGATCACTTATTTGCTGCGGTAACAATTGCCAATCTTAAATCAGCTGCCGCAAACCACTTAGCGTTTACAAATAAAGTTGGCACCCCGCTGCATTTCAGTAGCGCCGGAAAATGGTATTCACCAAAGTCAACACCACCACGTTTCGTAATTTCTATTTTTTTACAAAGAATACAGCTTAATTGTCTGCCAGTTTTCTTTTTTGCTTTATCCTCCAAATATCTCATTCAGCAATCCTGCCAGGTGTACCCCGCCTTTCAGCAGTTGCTGGTTCAGGATAGAAACATAATGGTAGTTATACTTGTAGTCCAGTTTTTGATCAGGCTTTGTATCATTGTAAATTTTTTCTGCTAACTGATACGATTGATACACCCAACTACTTACCGGTTCCTGTTGCCAGGCTTTTACCTGCTCTTTTGTGGTGTAATTGATAGCCGCTGTATATTCTGTATAACTCAATTGCTGAAACTGGATGAGCTGGTCATCCCAAACCTGGTGCAGGTTTTTTGAATCATTGAACCAAAGTACTTTTATTTTATTACCGCCGAGGTCTTCCAGCCTGCCGGTATGCATGGGCTGGTGGATATCGCCAACCAGGTGCACCAATACCCGCAGATACAATTGCTTACTCTCCGGGGAAAGCACTTTCTTCCTTAATTCCGCAGCCAAAAAATTTATTTTTGTATAGGCATCGGTGGCAGTGTCTTGAGCCAGGTATGCATTTACCTGGGTTTCGGACAAGCCCGCTTTCAAATTGATGTAGTGCCAGTTTGAAAGATAATTATATGCCGGATCTGATTTTACAAAATCAGCCCAGTTGCTCGATATGGCGATGGATTCTGTTCCTAAAATTTTACTGATTTCTTTGCGGGCTTTCTTAGTTAGGTAACTATCTGCTACCTGGCCTACAATCCGGTGGCCCTCTACGCCCCAGGCCATTACAGCAAAAGGGAGGTAAAAAAACAATACTGCAAGGGTAGATTTTTTAATGCTGTTCATTATCAATACGGGTTTTAAAAATGTAAAAGAGAAATCAAAATTAAGTGAATACGGGTGTACAGAAATATTCCGGGTAAAATAAACCCGTACCTGGCAGCATGTGGGATGGCAAACAAGTATATCTAAAATGGAAAGCAGCTGCAAGGGCAATTAATTTAATAACCGATAAAAGAGAGCTTGCGGTAGTTAGAAATAATTAAATTGGTAAGCAAAATTTAACAGGATGTAAAGCAACTGTTGCAATTTTTAAAATGCAAACAACTTATACATCCAATCCTCTTTCATTGTATTTTACACAAAAAAAATTCAATGGTTAAAACATAAAAAACAATTCTATGCGTCCTGTTATCATGTGACATTTATTTTACCGCCATCAGCCACGTTAACAAAGGAAACTGTATTGCCGGTAGAAATGAAAACTTTTCATTTGTAAAATGTAAAGGCAGTTTAACAAATAGATACAGACAAACCAATCTAAAATATCACCTTCTATCCGGCTGTTTTTATTTGATAAACTGTCTGTTGGATTATGACCTACGGTAAGTATCCGGCCATTTGTTTTTATTATTTATTGAGTATTGAAAAAAGAATAAATATTTTAAATAATGCATTCTGTCAATACACCGCAATCAGGGTAATTGATAAAACAGACGGTTCCACAAATACTTTAACGCTTATGGCAAGCCATGTAATTCAAAAATTAATAAGTAATTTTTTTACCCATAAAATGAAAGCTGGTGCGTACTTGTAAACTGGAAGAATAAGGTTTTTCGGCACTTCTGACGGGCACTTTTAAATGGTATGTAAACTTATTTGGTAACCCAATGGGAAAAATCTTTGATATAGCCGGTATATCCAGCTTCAAACCGGCCACTACAAAACATAGTAGTGCAGGTAAAAAAATAATACCTTATAATAAATGTTGTAATTTTTACTGAAAGCTGCCTTATTTTTATAGAAGTAAGTTCCAGATAAAGTATGGAGTTGTTGATTTATATATTTTATTTGAATTGTCTGATACCACTATAAACTGAGTTATGCCACAAAAATTTATTGAAAGATTTAAAAGAATTGATGAGCTGATTGCGCAAAAAGCCACCGGAAATCCGGCGCAGCTTGCTGATAAGCTGGACATCAGTGAAAGTACCCTGTATGAGTTTTTAAAAGTTTTAAAAGATTTGGGAGCACCAATTGACTATGACCACGACCGGTGTTCATATATTTATAAACAAAAGGGCCGACTTAAAATTGCTTTCGCAAGAGAACACGATTAAGCCTTTATATATTTATTAGGAAAATCAAAATAAACCCTCACTCCGATTATATCGGAGTGAGGGTTTGTAATTTTGAATCGCAAAACATTTAAACCCTAACATCATGAAGCCAATAATCGCATTTTTTTTTATCCTTACCCATTACGGGTGTTTTTCGCAAAGCAATGTTGAAACGGATACCGCCTTAAACACCTCTACTGTTTTCTTTTTCAGGCGTTTTCAACCTAAACAAAAGGAAATAAGGGTTAATAACTACCCTGTTTTTATCAATGACAGCCTGGTAGGCAGGCTCGGAAAAAACCGTTACCTAGTTGTAAAAATCACACCGGGAAACAAGATAATTGCTCCGCAGATGAATGGAAAAAAGCAACGAAAAAGAGCACGAAAATTTAACGTGATGATGGAGGCGGGCGATACGAGGTATTACGAACTAATTGAACCGTTGTTTCCGTTTAGCTTTCACTTAACCGTGCTTGAAGCAAGTAAAAAGTTTGGAGAGGAGCAAATGGAGCACCTGATGCAACAGAAAAAATAAAGGAAGTATGTTTTGGTAGTAAAAGTTTTTGAGTGAATTGCAAGTATTCTTAGGAACATTAGCCAATGACAGAACTGTAGGGATTATTGCTGGAATTATTGAGTGTACGGATTCTAATCCAACAGCTGGACACCATAAGAATCATCAACAGAAGATTTGGTAAAAAAATTTAAATCATCAACCATATCGCATATCTAAAACAACATAAATGAAATATATTTTATACTCGTTACTGATTTTTTTACCTTTTATATTGTATGCACAGGGAAATCCCGTAAACCAAAAACCACCTGCCGGCAAAGGCCGTATCTTTTTTATTTTTTACATGTTTCGGCAATTACCCCAAAGGGGCATACTAAACAGGCTGCCTGTATTTTTAAATGATTCACTCATTTGCAGATTGCCAAATAAAACATATTCATTTCATGACATTGACCCCGGAACCTATACTATTTCGGCTGAAGTGGATGGGAAAAAACTGCGACCTAAAACCGAAAGAAAAGAAATTGATATAAGAGCCGGCGAGACACTTTATTTTGAAATGGTTGGAGTAACAGAAAAAATATTCCGGGAATCGGTGCAATTAATATATTTAAGGGAACAAGAAGCGAAAGAATTACTCAGGCGCCTGCCACCTCTGGAAGATTGCGCTGTAAAAAAACCAGAGTCTGGCGCTGCATTCGCAAACAGAAAATATTTTACAGCAATACAAACAGGCTATGTGTTTCCGCAGGGGAATTATAAAAATTGGTGGCCTTTGCAAACCCAGCCACTGGTAACAAATTTTACACCTTTTGTAATTGGCTTTGAAGCGGGTGTAAGACTTGGAACAATCAACCATTTTGTAACCTTTGCTTTCATAAACAATACACAGGCGGCCATCAAAAATAATGTACTCAATTCCAGAGAATGGATTTCCATCAACAATACAACAATTTTTTATTCCTATGCCTTTCGGCTTGACAGGCAGAATCGCTTTTTGTTTTATCCTAAAATCGGAATCGGTATACTCAATTATGTTTTGGAACAAAGGATTGATATGGGAGGAGGATGGGGAGGTGTTTCTAAGCTGTCAGCAACTTTTGCTTTACAAACAGAATACCGCATTAGCAGAACTTTTTCAATACATGTAAACGGGGAAACCGTAAAAGGAAAAGTAGTTATCGCTAACCGGAATATCCGTCTTAACCAGTATCGACTACTTGCCGGGGTAAAAGCACAGTTTTAAAAACCTGGATATAAAATAAACGATCAATCTTCTTTTTGCATTTGCTGGGAAGTTCAAAAAGATAGTACCGCTAACACGCCGTTGTTGTGTCTCTAACCAACGGCTGAAGAGTGGAATTTAAATAATACAAAAGCTGAGTACATTCATTGGAATTCTTTAAAAGCAGGGTTAAGTGCCTATCCCGAAGTGGATCAGTATGCTACTGCAATATTTTACTTAACCACAATAGATAAAGTTGGATTGCTAGCTTATTTAGATGCCAGACAGACCTAAACTTCAGTTGTTGGTGATAACACCAACAACGGCTTTTGAAATATATCAATATTCTTCTGCAAAATTTTTTTTACAGCAAAAGAGGAAGTTAGATTGCTTACGCATTTTAATGCC
>JBBQQP010000127.1:0-8760 GCA_038215675.1 Chitinophagales bacterium
TGCTGGGATATGGTATTCCCCATCAACAAAAAAATATGGACCAGCAGCTATACAGTATATACAACGGGTTTGGCCTTGCTAATATTGGCAGTGATGATTTACGTAATTGAATTCAAAGATTGGCGAGGGAAGTGGAGTCGCTTCTTTGATGTGTTTGGCAAAAATGCTCTGTTCATCTTTGTACTGAGCGGCACTTTACCAAGACTGTTAGCCCTCGTCAGAATACCCGGAGGAGTTGGTACAGATGGAAAATTAACTTACCTCACACCTTTTGGATGGTTTTATGAAAACGTTTGTAAAAAAATACTGGCAGCAGAACCAAGGGCTGGCTCACTTATTTATGCACTTTGCTTTATTACAATGATGTGGTTCTTTGCCTGGTTTATGGATAAAAAGAAAATTTACATTAAGGTGTAATCTGTACAGCTTTAGTGCCATCGGCTGTTTCCACAATATAGGCTTCCGGCATAATATCAAATTGTTGCTGGTATTCCCTGCTGGCATCTTCAATAAAATTGGCGATGCCATCTTCTGCTACAATATTAATAGTGCAGCCTCCAAAGCCACCGCCCATTAGTCTTGCGCCAATTACTGCTGGAAATTTACGTGCCTGCTCCACTAAAAAGTCCAATTCAACACAGCTCACTTCATACAGTTTACTAAGGCCCTCATGCGTTTCAAACATTAATTTACCAAAGGCCGTCAGATCATTTTTTTGTAGCAATTGAGCTGCTTTTTGAGTACGGCAAATTTCCTCCACTACAAAACGACAGCAGTCGTAAACTTTGGGCGACATTACATTTTTGGCAATTGCTAACGATGCTACATTTTCGATATCCCTGAATGACTGAACTGGAAGATGCTTTTTGATAATCTCCAAACCTTCTTCGCAGCGCTGGCGACGGATATTGTACTCGCCGGAGGCTAATGAGTGATGTACTTTAGAATTGAGCAACACAATCTTATAGCCCGCTAACAGGAGTGGAAAATATTGATACCCCATGCTCTTACAATCCAATAATATTACATGATCCTTTTTGCCATTCATGTTGGCAAACTGATCCATAATACCACACTTCACATTTGGAAAGCCATGCTCTGCACGCTGGCATAGCAAAGCCAGTTCCACTCTGTTTAATCCAACCTTATACATTTCATTTAACGCAAATGCTAGTCCTCCTTCTACAGCAGCCGAAGAACTCATACCTGAACCTCTTGGAATATCGCCTCCAAAAACACAATCAAAACCTTTGATATTTTTACCCAATAACAAAAACTCGTTTACCACACTCAATACATAATTTCTCCACCCATCATCACTTTTGATAGCACTGACATCTACAGAAAAATGTTCGTCAAAGTCGGTGGCATAAAAATGAATGGTATCTGTTTGATTTGCTGCAATTGCATAATATACACCTTTGTCAATAGCGGCGGGCATTACAAAACCGTCGTTGTAATCTACATGCTCGCCAATCAGGTTGATACGGCCTGGCGAAAAAAACATTTGAGGTTGGGAAGGAAAAATTTGGGAAAACCTTTTTAAAACAGATTTTGCAATAGTATTCATCTGGCTAAATTAGCGAAGTGATCTTATAAGTAGTTGTGAAAATAATGTTTTCTCCTGGCTGCAGGGTTATTAAACCAATTTTATTATTAAACGTATCGGGCGGAGCACTCAGGTTTTCGATGGCAATGCTGTTACGATGCGGTGGTGTATAAATCTGTAGATATGGGTAATGTTTATCCGGCCTGATTTCTACCTGTAGCTTTTTTACCGGATCTCTCAACACACATAGTGGTTGACATTCAGCAAAGTTTAAAGTAAAGCAGTTGTCAAAAAAGCTGCTACCGATTTTTTTGAGCGTGTCAAAATCTTTATAAGGTTTCAATTCGCCGGTCGGTATCAGCGCATCATCAAAAATCAATATTTCTTTTGATTGAAATTCCAGTTGAAGATCATCCACTTTACTACCCAACGAAAAATAAGGATGCCATCCATCTTGTATCGGAATTAACCCCTGGTCATTATTGACTATTTTTGTAGTGATAGTAAGCGAATTGTCTTTTTTCAAATGATAGGTAACCACGCAATCATATTGAAATGGATAGCCCTTATCAGCACCTGTATAAGCAAACTTCATGGTTACGCCAGCGCCTGATTCATCTGAAAACTGTTCTAAAACCGTAAAATGTGCGTCATATAATAAACCATGTAGTGCGCTACCGTTCAACAGGAATTTTTCAATATGATAATCCTTTTCTCCAAACTGATAGGTTGCATTAGTCATCCTGCAGGCAAAAGGCGAGAGTTTACAACTCTTGAAACCTTTGGATGTAACGTTATCTGCAAAATCTGCCTCACTCTCATAATGGTCAATTATGTTTAAAAAAAATCCATTGTGAAATACTGTAAAAGCATGCAGGATGGCGCCGCAGGAAGGAATGATATCGACAAATGTTTTTGAAAGCGTATCCCTCAATACAATCTTTTCAAAACCGTTTTCGTTGTTAACTTCAATTGCAAACATCAGGTGAATGTTGAATATAAACTATAGAATAAATCGGTATCAACTACCGATTGCGCAGATTTGTAATTTTGGCTTGTGAATAAGTAATCTGCTTTAAGCTAGATTTAGTTTGTATATCCTGGCAACTTCAATTAGTTCGGGCAGATTGTTTACCCCTAATTTTTCAAAAAGCCTTGCCTTATGGGTTCCAACGGTAGAAGAATTGATAGATAATAATTCAGAAATTTCGCTACTGGATTTGCCCGACATCAGCAAATTGGCTATTTCAAACTCCCTGGAGCTTAACTTATCAAAAGGGTTATTGGGTTGCTGAGTACCAATTTCTGCAGCTAATTGCTCAGCAAGCGTTTCACTGATATACTTCCGATCGTTTAACACCAATTCCACCGCCTTCTTTAACTCTGTTAAACCAGCATTTTTTGAAACAAAGCCCATTGCTCCTGCTTTCAAAAATCTTTTAGCATACACATTCTCTGAACTCATTGAGAACATCAGCACCCTTGCATCCGGATACCTTGTCTTTATATATTCCATCAAACCCGCCGTATCTGTACCTGGCATTTGAACATCCATGATCACCAAATCGTATTTGTGGGTCTTCAACTGACTTAACGCAGATTTTTCATCATTTGCCTCAAAAATTTCGCAAGGTTTAAATAATTCCTGCAAAACGTTTTTCACGCCGGAACGGACAATTTCGTGATCATCAATTAATAAAAACTGCTTCATAAAATTTTGTTTTTGGGTTCAATTAAAGAGTTACGAACATTTAAAAAGAATTACTGTAAGTTTATTGAGCTTCAAATTTGATTCCCTTCTGAAAAAAAAATTGGCTTTTACCCAATACTGATAGATGTTATTCTTTCTCTAAATTAGTAAATTAAACTTAGTTATTGCTGTTGTTATTTTTAAAAATGTTATGACGCTCAACATCATTAACAGCAGGATTGGCTATCAGTTATAAATAGAGACATTTATATTGCATTGAATGTTACAACCATTTTGCGGTTTTAATGGTATTTTAAAAAAGTTAAAGTGGAAATTTGTTTAAGCCAAATAATTATTTAAGCTGCTACCTACAACTGCGGTTAAATTTTAACTCATGTTCTCGACCGGTTAAAAAATTGAGTACATTATTGAATCACTTTAAAAATGAAGTCTTCATCACCGAAGGTGTATATTATAAAAAAATGTGGTATTAAGGCAATTAGCAAACCAAAAAATATTTGAATATTATTGTGGCAAAACATTCAGATTACGCCTGATAGGTAAAATAAGTAAGGTTATCTTTGCGACACTCAAACCGAATCAATCCATTATGACAACTTTTCATATACTGCTGGTAGAAGATAACGAGGGAGATATAATTTTAACTATGGAGGCTTTAAATGAAGGAAAGGTTGGAAACAATATTTCTATAGCCAGGGATGGAGAACAAGCGATTCAATTTTTAAATAAGGAAGGAGTTTACAGCGATGTTGCACGTCCCGACTTAATATTATTAGATATTAATTTGCCCCGCATAGACGGCATTGAAGTATTGATACATATTAAAAAAAACCCACTACTAAAATCGATACCGGTTATTATGCTTTCCACCTCCACATCAGAAAAAGATATAGCCGATTCATATAAAAATCACGCTAATAGCTACATACCGAAGTCTGCTGATTTAGATAAATTTTTTGAAGTAATTCAGCAAATTGCAACCTATTGGATATCGATTGTACAATTGCCTAAAAAAGATTAATCATGCTTCTCAATACGGCAATCAATATCCTAATGGTAGAGGACAATACCGGCGATCAATTTCTACTTTCAGAATTATTGAATGTATCAGGTATTAATATAAAAAAATTGTACCCGGCGATTCGGTTAGATAATGCCCTGGCCCAACTAAACAAGGAAATCGACATAATACTACTTGATCTTTCGCTACCCGATAGTACCGGTATCAACACTTTTAATACTATTTTTAAAAATGCCGGAAAAATCCCCGTGGTTATTCTTTCAGGACTCGCTGATACTTCGCTTGCATTGGAAGCAATCACATTGGGGGCGCAGGATTATCTAATTAAAGGTGACTTTGACGAAAAGTTGTTGGCAAAAACAATCAGATACAGTATAGAACGGAAAAAAAATATGGAGGCGCTACAGGAAAGTATTGAGCGATACAACCTGGTAAGTAAGGCCACCAATGATATGGTATGGGACTGGAATGTAATATCCGGTGAGATTTATAGAAATGTAGATAGCTGGAATAAAATTTTTGGAAGTTCTTTAAAAGAGATCAGCCCTACAACAAACTTTTTTATCTCAAAGATTCATCCGGATGATAGAGCCGCTACAGCGCAAAGAGTAAACGAAATTTTAGAAAATCCAAACGAGTATATTTTTGAAATAGAATGCAGGGTTCAAAAAGAGAACGGGAGCTATGCCTACATTATCGATCTGGGGTATATTATCCGTAACGAGGCTGGAAAGGCATCCAGAATAATCGGAGCAACACAAAACATTACCGAACGAAAGGAAGCAGAGGTTATTTTAAAGGCATCTGAAGAACGCTATCGTTACTTATTCAATAATAACCCTGCGTGTATTTTGATTTGGGATATGAATGATTTTACTATACTGGAGGTAAATCAATCGGCTACTGAACAATACAATTATACAAGAGAGGAATTCTTAAACAGGTCGATGCTGGAACTGCGAAACGCAGAGGATGTGCCAGCCTTTAAGGAACTGGCCAATAAGGCAAAGGCCGATATTTTTTTTAAAATGACGGCTACCTGGAAACACATCAACAAGGCTGGCGAATACATGTATATGGAAATTACTTCGCACAGGATTGAATATAAGGGAAAAACGGTGATACTTGCCCTTGCTAATAATGTAACTGAAAAAGTTTTACTGGAAGAAAAATTGAAGGAAGAACAAGTAAAGAAGCAACAGGAAATTACCGAAGCAGTAATTAGTGCACAGGAAAAAGAAAGACAGCAAATAGGTGCAGAGCTGCATGATAATGTAAACCAAATACTTGCCAGTTCTAGGCTATATTTAGGTCTTGCAAGAAGAGATATCCTTGTCCCGAACCCGTTTTTGGATGAAACAGAAATTTTGATTACCTCGGCGATTGCAGAAATAAGGTCACTGTCACATTCTTTGATTCCTCCTTCACTCAACGATTCTGAATTGGCAGAAGCACTGGCAAATATTATTGTAATTGTTACAAAAACCGGATCATTAAAAGTGGACTTTGATTTTAGAAGATTTAAAGAAAATTGTACTTCTGATAAATTAAAACTCGCAATTTACCGAATTGTGCAGGAGCAATTTAATAACATCCTTAAATATTCAAAAGCAACCCTGGTAAAGCTTTCCATTTCCAATGACAACAGAAAAATTGTATTGAAAATAAAAGATAATGGAATAGGATTCGAAACCTCACAAAAAACGGATGGTGTTGGTTTGCTAAATATAAAAACAAGAGCCTCTTTATTTAATGGGCAACTCAAGGTGATTTCTTCGCCCGATGAAGGTTGTGAACTAATAGTAACATTTGATTATGAAAACTAAATAATTATAGAACCTACATACCTGGAAACTACATCCCATCCCATTTACTAAAAAAATAAATCAACTAATACCACTTGATCCCTTTCTTATTTAACTTCTAAAATATTAAAACTGTAAGGCGGCATTATTAAATACTCATAATCATACCCAACAGTAAAAACCCGGTCGTTCCAATGATCGTATAAGTGATCTGCCGAAGGGCCATGTTGTTTAAATGCCGCCCAGGTTAAAAAAACAGTTTGCTCACTAAAATTAAAAACGCAGTATAACTTTTGCTGGTCTAGTGTACGGAGAAAACCGGCCACATGGATATTGTGAGGACTAAGCCATGTAATATTTTTATAGTCGCCCGTAACGGTCAACTTTTTTCTGATGTTGATTAGCTTCTGAGTGCCAGCGAATATCCGTTGTTCAACGGTTCCCTGTTTTTCTATCTGCTCATTTTTTACCCAATCAATCACTGGTCTATGCATCCAGCGGTTATCATAACTTTTCCCCAGCTCCTGCAGATAAGAATAGTCATTGGTATATCCTGCCTCATCCCCATAAAAAATCATTGGAATGCCCCCAATAAAAAAACTTTGTGCCTGCATCAACAAAATTTTATTGATTGAAATATCAATGGCTGCAGAATCACTTTCATCAATTGCCTTTTCAAGTCCGCAAAGTGATGCCAATGCACCACTGATGCGGGCGTCCTGTGTTTTAGGATTTACTGAAAACAATGCTCCTTTTGCCGGGGAACCGGGATGCAGTCCGGCATAATATTCCTTCAAAAATTTTCGATGCTCGTAGGGATCAAAACCTGCATTCTGAATCATATAATCATCATATCCCAAACCGATATCATCATGGCAACGGGTATACGTAATCCAGGATGGCCCATAAGGCTTTTGTAAAATTTCATGCTGTGCAGCCAGCATTACTCTTGTATCACCAGTGGCCAGTGCATCCCATTGCAACGCCATCTGGGTAGCGTTGTAAGCAAAGTCGCATTCCCTTGCCGTGTACAATCCTGTGCCAAAATATTTCATGATTTCTTTAGGGGCCACAATAGCTTCGCCCAGCAATGCCATGCCTGGTGTGGCTACCTGCACGCACTGTTTAATCAGCCTCAATATGGTATGTGCTTTAGGCAAATTCTGACTGGTAGTACCCAACTCTTTCCAGATAAAAGCCGGAGCATCTATCCGCAAAATATCAATACCAATATTGGCATAAAAGAAAATGGTATCCAGCATTTCAATAAACACCGCCGGATTGGTATAATTTAAGTCCCACTGGTATTTGTGAAAAACAGTCATCACCCATTTGCCGCACTCTTCACTCCAGGTAAAATTGCCAGGTGCACTTTCCGGGAAAACATCCGGCATACTTCTATCAAACTCATCCGGAATAACACGATCATCATACATATAAAAATAATCCTGGTATTTTCTATCGCCCTGCTTTGCTTTTAAAGCCCATTGATGGTGTAGTGAGGTATGGTTCAATACAATATCCATCATCAGGTAAATGCCATTCTTACTCATCGCTGCCTGTACTTTTTCGAGATCTTTTAAAGTACCAAACCTGCCATCTACTTTTCTGAAGTCTGATACCGCATAACCGCCATCACTTTCTCCCTCCGGGCTTTGCATCACTGGCATCAGGTGCAGAAGATTTACACCCAGATTATTAAAGTAAGGTAATTTTTTTTCCAGGTTTTGAAGACTTCCGCAAAACCGATCCACATACAAACTCATACCGATGATTTCGTTACTCAAAAACCAGTTTCCTTTATTCTCCTTATCGTAATCACTTTGCTTTAGCAAGGCCGGACGGTTGGTGTAAGCCTTTATAATGGTATTTACAAGCTGCCTGAAAATTTCCTCCTGTTGCGGATGATCTCCATACAACTCCCGATACAATGCATGTATAGCCGTGGCATTGGCTACAAACCTTGTATAAAACAAATTATCATTGCCGCCAATGTCAATTTTCTTTTTTTGAAGAATTGCGTTGATCTGTTGATGTATATGAGGATTGTACACGATTGTAGTTTTAATGAAATATCTGGTTACTCAACTGCTTGAACGCATCCATAGCGCCCATGTACTCGCAGGTACGGGCACCCGCTTTATTGGCATTTGCTACTATTTGTGCCCATTGCGCTGCAGACAATGATTTTATTTCTGCCAATGTTTTATTGCAAAGCTGGTATAAAACTGCACCCACAAAAGCATCACCGGCTCCCGTTGTGTCAACTGGTTTTACTGTTATACTCGGGATAATTGTGGTGGTTTTATTAAGCCCCAGCAGCGTGCCTTCTTTGCCTAAAGTGATTGCGAAAGTTGCACTGGTTTTTTCCAATAATATTTTTGTAGCATCCTGTAAAGTGGTGCTGCCGGTTATAAGCATTGCTTCTTCATCACTTAGTTTAAAAAAATGGCAGGCGTCTAAAAAATTCCACGACTGATCAATAAACGTCTGATCATTATTTTTAAATAACAGGGAACGGTAGTTAGGATCGAAGCTGATAAAAATATTTTGCTGCAATGCCTTTTCTAACAAGTGCTGGTAGGCTAACTGCAAAGGACCCGGTAAAAAACCAGTAGCCGATCCAAAGTGAATAATCGAAACCTCTTCCAGATCAATGGCATCTACTTCGTCC
>JBBQQP010000128.1:0-8686 GCA_038215675.1 Chitinophagales bacterium
GGTGGTACCGGTAAAACGCCGATGGTGGAATACCTGATACGAATGCTGAGAGATGATTATAAGGTAGCTACCCTTAGCAGGGGATATAAGCGTAAAACCAAGGGGTTTGGTATAGCCAACAAAAATACAACAGCCCTTGAAATCGGGGACGAGCCCATGCAATTTCATTTAAAATTTCCTGAAATTACTGTAGCTGTGGGAGAGGAGCGGCTGGTGGCCATTCCGCAATTGTTGCATGATGCACCTGAAACACAAATTATTATATTGGATGATGCTTTTCAGCACAGAACTGTAAGGGCTGGGCTAAATATATTATTAACGGAGTTTAAAAATCTGTACAGCCGTGATATTTTTTTACCTGCCGGGGATTTACGTGATGGTAAAATGAGTGCTAAAAGAGCGGAGATCGTTATTGTAACAAAATGCAAACAAAATTTATCGAAGGAAGAAAGTAACCGGATTTTAGAGGAATTAAAAACAGGTCCTCAGCAAGCTGTATTTTTTACCGAAATCTTGTATTCAGATCCTTACCATTTATTTTCAAAAGAGTTCTTACCAATTTCTCCGGAATTAGAGGTTTTGCTGGTATGCGGTATCGCTAATCCAAAACATTTGAAAGATTATCTTACAAGGCAAGTTAAGGAGTATGATATGCTGCGATTTCCAGATCATCATATTTTTTCGATCGATGACATGGAAGATATTAAAAGGCAGTTTGAAAAGATTACCAATAGTAATAAAATAATTTTGACTACCGAAAAGGATGGCGTTCGGCTGCAGAAGTTTGAAAATGAATTAAAGGAATTCCCCATTTATGTGATGCCCATTCAGCATTCCTTTATGTTTGATGACATGGAACGCTTTCAAACGAAGGTGAAGGATTTTGTAAAAAATTTTCCTCCAGCCCCTAAACTAGAACTCATCGACGAACACCCAACAAATTACTAGAGATCACTTCTAAAAAAAGCTACGGATGCACCGTACATTTATTAATGTGATTCACCAATCTAAATAAACAAGTTTAATATCGTTATAGTTGCCGATTATTTAGCGAGTGCCATCTTTACTTTCTTATTTTTTATTTTTTCATCTTTAATTAGTTCCAGCAATTCACCCACTTTAAGTTTTCGTACGGCTACAAAGGAAAAAAAATCTTTCACTTCAATCAATCCGATATCGTCTTTTTTTAGTTGGCCAATTTTAGATAAAAAGCCTACAATGTCAATTTTATTAACTTTATCTTTCTTACCGGCAGCGATGAAAAGCGTTGACCATTTGGGCTTTTCAGGTAGTTCCAGTTTTATTGGCAAAGTAATTTCTTCCACCTTCCCGGTAATATAAGCCGGCATTTTTTCGTCCTCAGATAAAATCAACACAGATTTACCGCCAGCTTCCATACGGGCTGTTCTGCCGTTTCTGTGTGTGTAAACATCTGATGTTGCCGGTAAATGATAATGAATGATATATTTAATATCTGGAATATCAAGTCCACGAGACGCAAGATCTGTCGTAACCAGTACGTTGGATGTGCCGTTTTTAAATTTGCACATGGCACTTTCCCGTTCTTGTTGTTCCATACCACCATGATAAAAAACATTTACGATGCCCTTATCTTTTAACAGGCCACTGGTACGTTCTACCGATTCCCGGTGGTTGCAAAACACAATCATCGATTTGTTACCAACCATGCAGATTAATCTAAACAGCGTGTCAGATTTATCCTTGTCTGGTGAAAGGACGGTCATGATTACCAATTCATCGGCTTCATTTTTTTGAACGATAGCGGATAAAAAATTGAGTCTTTCCGGCGATTTGAAGCCAATGAAATCAGGAACAGCAACCGCTTCAGTGGCTGAGGTTAAGATTCTTTTTTTTACATTGGGCAATGAGCCAATAATAAAAGACATTTCTTCCTGAAAACCAAGTTCAAGTGATTTGTCAAACTCGTCCAATACCAGCGTGGTAATTTCTTCCAGGGCAAAATTATTGCGCCTGATATGATCTGCAACACGGCCGGGAGTTCCTATGATCAACGCCGGTGATTGCTTCAGATTGTTTTCTTCTGTTTCTCTTTTGTGTCCACCATAGCAGCAGGTAACTTTGAAACCCGTAACCATTTTTCTGAAAACCTCATCAATTTGTATTGCAAGTTCCCTTGATGGAACCAGGATCAATGCCTGTACTTTTTTTAAATCTGTATTTAGTAATTGAATTACGGGCAGCATATAGGCCAGGGTTTTGCCTGAGCCTGTGGCAGACAATAAAATCACATTGTCATTTTCATCATTGGCTTTAATGGATGCATGTTGCATTTCATTTAAAGCTTCAATCTTTAAATTAGAAAGAATTTTCTCGGTTGTTATGTTGTTCGTTCGCATTTCGGCAAAAGTAGGCTTTTGTTGGACCGGGTACAAAAAAGAGAATATCAGCCATGATATTCTCTTTTTGGCAGTCAACGTATCCAATTCCATAAATAAAATATCATTTTAAGGTGAAATAAAACGACACGAACGAAATCAAGGTGAATGATTTCACAGACAAAAAATTTGATTATCAGTTTTAGTGCACTAAGTAATCGATCGGCTCAAAAATCAATAATTAATTAGTTTCCTATAATTAATATTATGTTAAATAGATTAAAGTAAGATGATTAGTTAGTTTGTTTTGTGTTTGTTCCCTATTTAGTATTAAGGTTTTAAGAAGATTCATTTTTTGGGTAACAGTGTACCCCCTACTTCAATTCTTTGTTCTCATTCGGCTTGCAAAAAAAGTATTTATCGAATGACAAAAGATATAGTCGGAAAGACGAAAAACTCAATTCAAATCGACGTTATCGCTTAGCCTAAAAAGTATAGGCAAATTAAAAACTAAAATCCTGTTTAGATGTGCGTTTGATTCAGGGTTTTTCAATCTTCAACTGTTTTAAGTTTATTAAGTGATTCGAATAACTATAAATTCAAAGTATAAAATTTATTGATTACAAAATAGTTAAAGAATATTATTGAATTTAAAGTATTAATAAAATAAAAATTAAACTTTATTCAATTTTAAAAAGAAAGTGAAATTCATAATATATTGAAAATAAACATTTTAATAAATTATTTAACAGTAAATACGTTAGTAGTTAATTAAAGAAAAATGCCGAATCATTCTTGATTCGGCATTTATTTTTATTACTGGTAAATTCTGTTAACTATTCAGGATCAATAGGTTCCGTTGACGCTTCTGAATCATTAATTGAGGAGGTTGGTTCGTCCGATGGAGTACTTCCATTATTATCTACTGTATCGGAATCGAGTTCAGTTTTTTCAATAATAACTTCGTCTGTTACTTCCGTAACTTCCGGCTCTTCATCAAGTTTCGTAATAGCTGCGATGGCATCTCCGTCATCCACACGTATTAGCTTAACACCCTGTGTGGCTCGGCCTTGTTCGCTCACACTTGCTACACTCATGCGGATGGTAACACCACTAACGCAGGTAATCATCAGATCTTCCTTTTCAGTTACATCCAGCAAGCCCACCAATGAACCGGTTTTGTCCGTAACATTAATTGTCTTTACGCCCTTTCCACCACGGTTGGTTATGCGGTAATTTGCCTCACCGGTTTCAGGGTCATCCAGGAAAGTTCGTTTTCCAAAACCTTTCTCACTTACTACAAGGATCGTCCTTGTTTTATCTTCCCTGTTAACGCATACCATTCCTACTACTTCATCCTTGTCATCATCCACCTCAATTCCAAATACGCCTATACCACCACGTCCGGTTGAACGAACTTTTTCTTCCGGGAAACGGATGGCACGGCCACTCTTAACTGCCAGCATGATTTCCGAATTTCCATCGGTCATTTTTGCTTCCAGCAACTGATCGCCTTCTTGTATATTGATGGCATTGATACCATTTTGTCTTGGACGGCTGAAATCTTCCAGATCCGTTTTCTTAATAATTCCCTTCTTGGTACATAAAACGATGTAATGACTTTTTACATATTCTTCGTCATTAAAATTCTTTACATCAATAATGGCCCTAACCTTATCGTCCGGCGGTATCTGTATCATATTTTGTAAAGCACGCCCTTTGCTTGTTTTATCACCTTCCGGTATTTCGTACACCTTCAACCAGAAACACCGTCCTTTTTCGGTAAAGAACATCAAGGTATGATGCGTAGAAGCTACGAAAAGATGCACAATATAATCCTCCTGGCGTGTACTGCTTCCTTTTGAACCACGACCACCTCTCCGCTGCTGGCGGTATTCTGCAGATGATGTACGCTTTATATAACCCAAATGAGAAATAGTTACTACCACATCTTCCTCTTCAATCAGGTCGAGCATATTGATTTCATCGCCAACATAAATGATTTCGGTTTTACGCTCATCTCCAAACTTTGCCTTTACGTCAGCCAATTCATTTTTAATGATATCGTACCGCATTCCTTCATTGGCTAAAATCTCCTTTAAATGTTCGATCAACTTCATAATTTCTGCATGCTCCTCCCGGATCTTGTCGATCTCCATACCGGTTAAGCGTTGCAAACGCAATTCCAAAACAGCTTTGGCTTGTATTTCGGTCATACCAAAATTGGTGATCAGGCCTTCCTGCGCAATATTTGGTGTAGACGATTCACGAATCAGTTTTATTACTGCATCCAAATTGTCCAAAGCAATTATGTAGCCTTCAAGGATATGGGCTCGTTCCTGCGCTTTCCGTAATTCAAATTGCGTTCTGCGAACTACTACTTCGTGCCTGAAAAGAATAAATTCGCTGATCAGGTCCTTCAGATTTAAAATTCTTGGCCGGCCTCTTACCAGTGCCACATTATTAATACCGTAGGAAGTTTGTAATTCCGTTTGTTTGTACAATTGGTTAATTACCACCTGTGCTACCACGTCTTTTTTCAGATCAATTACTACCCTTG
Organism: Chitinophagales bacterium; assembly: GCA_038215675.1. Taxonomy (GTDB): domain Bacteria; phylum Bacteroidota; class Bacteroidia; order Chitinophagales; family Chitinophagaceae; genus Ferruginibacter. The sequence goes on from JBBQQP010000128.1 coordinate 4,918, forward strand.
TACCTTCCTTATTATTACTTTCATTGTTTACATCAGAAATACCTTCAATGTGTTTTTCATTGATCAGGTCGCCAATTTTTGCAGTGAGTGCATCCCGGTTTACCTGGTAAGGCACTTCGTAGATGATTACTTTTTCCCTGCCATTCTTTAAAGTTTCAATGTTTACTTTACCACGTAATACCACTCTTCCTCTGCCGGTGTGAAAACCTGCCTTTACACCTTCAAAACCATAAATGATACCTCCCGTTGGAAAATCGGGTCCCTTTACATGTTTGATTAAATCATCAATTGAAATTTCCCTGTCATCAATATAGGCTACACAGGCATCAATTACTTCACTTAGGTTATGTGGCAACATGTTGGTGGCCATACCAACCGCTATACCACTGGAACCATTCAATAATAATTGTGGAATCCGGGTGGGTAATACTGTTGGTTCCTTCAAAGAATCATCAAAGTTGAGCTGGTAATCCACCGTTTCCTTTTCAATGTCCTCCAGCATGGCTTCGGCAAATTTTTCCATACGCACCTCAGTGTATCGCATAGCTGCGGGTGGGTCTCCATCCTGGCTACCAAAGTTACCCTGTCCGTCGATCATAGTGTACCGCATGGACCAATCCTGTGCCATACGCACCATGGTGTCATAGATGGAAGCATCACCGTGCGGGTGAAATTTACCCATTACTTCACCTACAATACGGGCACTTTTCTTATAGGGCTTATTACTATAGTTACTCAGTTCGTTCATGCCAAATAATACACGGCGATGAACGGGTTTTAAACCGTCCCTTACATCGGGCAAAGCACGGCCAACAATCACACTCATCGAATAATCGATGTAAGATGTTTTCATTTGCTCTTCAATATTTACAGGGATAATTCTTCCCCTGTTACTTGCTGCTCCACCATCGTTCGGGGGAAGCATTTCACCATTTAATTCGTCGTTATTTTCCATATAAATTTATAGGCTGCGAAAATATCGATTTTAGCCCATTAAACCTGACAAAACAAGGCTGGGACCAGTGCTATTTTTACACATTTAATTAAGGATTGTGGAGAAGATTTAAGGGGTTCTGTTTTGCTTTTTTTTTAGTAAAGTTACCTTCCGGAAATACAAGGTAAAGCCACTTTTTACATTTGTTTTAAACCATTTAATACATCACTTACGACCTGTGAAATATGAATTTTTTTTGGTAAGATTACTTTCATTTTCCTCCTGATAAAATAGTATGTAATACCTTGCCGTTCTAAACGAGTAATAACTTGAAAAAAGTACTGCTTTTTGGCGCCGGAAAATCGGCCACTGTTTTAATTGATTTTTTGATTTCGGAAGCTGCTGTTAATACCTGGTCGGTAATGGTTGCGGATGCCAATATGGAACAAATTTTGGCCAAAACCAACCACTCACTGTTGGTAAAAGGTTTCCAGATAGACATAAAAGATGAGCTACAACGTTCTGAACTGATTCAACAGGCAGATATTGTTATTTCAATGATGCCCCCTGCCCTGCACTTTTTGGTTGCAAAAGATTGCGTGGCCTTTGGTAAAAATCTATTGACTGCCTCGTACCTCGATGACTCCATAAAAGGATTACAGTCTGAAATTGAGCGTAAGAATCTGCTGTTCATTTGTGAAATGGGACTTGATCCGGGACTTGATCACATGAGTGCAATGAAAATAATGGATGCCATTAAAGCAAAAGGAGGTGTGATTACTTCCTTTAAAAGTCATTGTGGCGGATTGGTTGCTCCCGAAAGTGATACCAATCCCTGGCAGTATAAAATAAGCTGGAATCCCCGAAACGTAGTAATGGCCGGAAAAGCCGGAGCAGAATATAAAGTGAATAATGAAATACAACACAAGGATTATAACGCTTTGTTTGAAAACAATGCAGAGGTCAACATCAATGGACTCGGCAGTCTTGCAGTATATCCGAACCGGGATTCTTTAAGCTATTTGCCAATTTATAAATTGAGTAATGTTTCAACTTTTATCAGAACGACTTTGCGTTATCCTTCTTTTTGTATTGGATGGAATGCTATTGTAAAGGCAGATTTGGCGAATGATACTACTATTTTAAAGACTGAGGGATTAAGCTTTGTTATTTGGTCAGCTTCCATAAAGCCTTTTGTAAACGATCATAATAAAGCGTTGCTCCAATTTCTTGGGTTGTTCGACGAGGCGTTGGTGCCTGTAGCTGCTAATACATCCGCCGATATATTGCAATATTTATTGGAAACCAAACTGGTGATGCAACCCTCTGATAAGGATATGATTGTAATGCTGCATGAAATTGAATATGAACTTTCTGGAAGAACCGTTCAAATTGAAAGTAGTTTATTAGTAAAAGGAGAAGATCATCTAAGAACCGCCATGGCAAAAACGGTCGGACTTCCATTAGGCATAGTAGCAAAATTAATCTTAAACGGAACTATTCAGTTAAGTGGCATTCATATTCCAACCATCCCTGAAATTTATCTTCCGGTTTTAAATGAATTGGAAAAGGCTGGAATTTGCTTTACAGAGCGATCGGCATAAAATATTTTTAATTTACGTACATTTTTTTAATTTTGTCGTATAACTTTTTTTATGGATGCTAAAATCACTTTAAGCTTTGATGAAACGATCATAACTAAAGCCAAGAAATACGCTGTTGATAATAATATCAGCCTTTCACGCCTGATCGAATTTTTATTAAACAAAGTCACCAGCAAAAGTTACCAGTCTTTAGAAGATTTTCCTATTTCGGATTGGGTAAGCATGGTTGGTGAAGGCGCGGCCATTTATCAAACAAAGCCACGTAAAAGCAACGCACTTAAAAAGGAATACTTTAAATCTAAAAAATGAGAATATTTTTAGATGCAAACATTTTAGTATCCGTTCTCAATAAAGAATACCCGCTATTTACGTACTCCGCCCGGATTTTAAGTTTAGCTGATAACCCAAAATTCACCGTTTATACTTCACCTGTTTGTTTAGCCATTGCTTTTTACTTTGCTGAAAAAAAATCCGGCACCCAACTGGCAAAGCGAAAAATTGAAATTGTTGTAAGTAAGTTATCCATCACAGATATCGGTAGAAATGAAGTGCTTCAATCTTTAAAAAATAAAATGGTAAACGATTTTGAAGATGGCATTGAATATTACGCTGCTTTAAGTGCCAAATGTGATGCGATTATAACAGAAGACATGAATTTTTATTTTTCATCCCTGCCTGTTCTGAATTCCCAGTCTTTTATTGAAAAACATTTGTTTTAGGCTTTTAATAATTCCCTTAATACAGCTACACCTTCGGTAGCCACCTTCTCAATTAATGTAAGATTTGGCGAGCTGCTTACTTCCGGTATCTTTTTATCAATGATAAATTTTGGCAAATAGGGCGGCGCATATTGCAGCAGCGATGCAGCTGGATAAACCTGTAATGAAGTACCTACAACTACAAAGTAATCGCAATCATTCATAACACTCACTGCCTTTTCCATCATTGGAACTGCCTCTCCAAACCATACAATATGCGGCCTCAGCTGCGATCCATCTTTGTCGGTATCACCTACATTGATGTCGCCGGAAATCGGATAAATGGTTGACTCATCATTTTCGCTTCTCATCAAAAATATCTGTCCATGCAAGTGTAATACTTTATTTGAGCCAGCCCGTTCATGGAGGTCGTCAATATTTTGTGTGATGATGGTTACGTCAAAATCTTTCTCCAATTCCGCCAGGCCGATATGGGCGGCATTCGGTTTAGCGGCCGCAACGTCTCTCCTTCT
>JBBQQP010000129.1:0-8679 GCA_038215675.1 Chitinophagales bacterium
GTTCTGGTCAGAGCTGCTGTTGGGTGCTGCAGCTTCTTTTACAGGAACAAGTGCTACCCCTACGCTCGGCAATATTTTACCAATTGTTTTTTGATCGGGATTGGGTAAGGAGGAAAATACGGTACCGCCTAAACCTGCACCAGCTGAACCCAGGTCAAAACTTGTCCGGTTTTTTTTAGTTCTCTTTAATTTGCTATCTACCTGTCTGAAGCTGCTCTTTAGTTGCAGAACATAAGTGGAAATATCAGTATAAAGCTTGTTAAATTCTTTCTCCCGTTGAGGATAGTTAATATTTTCTTTTACGTATACATGAATCAGAGCCGTATCCCTGTTGCTGAATTTATTGACGCCGACAAAATAGAGTTCCAGTAATTTTTGTTTGTCTTTATCTGTATCTTTTACAAAGTCAAATGGAGCATACCAGGTGTAATCATCATTACATTTTGATACCGGTGTAAGTGACTTGGCCTGGTAGTTACTGAAGTAAGTAATTTCTTCAATAGGGAAACTTCCGTTATCGCATTGTAATTTAAAAGTAATGGTATCACCTTCATCAATATAAAGGGTATTGGTTACCGTTGGTTTAATTTTAGATGGGATGATTTCGGTATTGTAAAAAAGTAATATAAAGGAGGTATCAATACGATCATCGGGGATATTTAAGTTTTGAATGCCAATGTTTACTTTATACTCAAAATCATATTTTAATTTACCCGACAGGAAGAAAGATTTTTCAGCTTTAAAAGTCAGTAAACCATTGTCTTTATTGATCTTTAAACCAACCGGTGAATTTTTGAGGTACCAATAATATTGAGACTGGTCCCTGTTTATTTCGAACCCATACTTTAGTGTGGAATCAACATGCAATGTGAAATATGGATTGATATTTCTAATTCTCAAAACCGAATCAGCATAATTAACCAGCTTATGTGTAGTATCTATAATGATTTGAGCATAGCCCGTAAAAGAAAAGAATACAAAAAAGGCGATGATTGTCACTTTTATTTTGACCATAGTAAAAATTAAAACTTAAGGTGCAAATTTACAAAATTAAAAGGTACAAATGGTCCTGTATTAAAAAGTTGACCAACCAGTTGACTCGTCCCGATTGAAAGCGACCTAGATGACAGACTGTTAGTTTTCGGGATGTCATGTTTACTGGCTCCTATGATTATACCATATTTTTTGCCTGGAGAAATAAAACAAAAAAGCCATCCCAAAAATTTGGGACGGCTCTTAAAATCAAAATTAACCGTAAACTATGGGCAACCTAAAATGAAAACCCATATTATCTTACTACTGTATTGTAATTTCTTTGCTGGAAATTTTTGCTACTTCTTTCTTGGGCAAGGTGAGCGTTAAAATACCATTTTCATACTTTGCTTCAATGGCAGCAGCATCAATTTTTTCATCCAGTGTAAAAGAACGTTTAAAGGCTTTTTGACTGAATTCCTTTCTGATTACTTTTTCGGTTGCTGATCTGGCCTCTTCCTTTTTTCCAGTACTAATGTTTAAAACATTTCCTTCTAATTTGATATTAAAATCAGTTTTTTCCAAACCAGCAGCGGATACCTCCAATTGGTACGAATTGGTATTTTCAATGATGTTTACCGGAGGAAAGCTCAATACATCTTCTCGGAAAGCTTTGCCAAAAGTTGCCGGAAACTCATTGAAAATTTCATTCACAAATCCATCAAATGATTTTGAAACAGGGTTGTTTACTTTTACGAGTGTCATGATAGTTTTATTTTTTTTTAAAATATTTGTTTTGACATAGTTTTCAAATTCCATTCCATTGTGTTTTCTAAGCATTATTGGCCTAATACCACAATTAATTCAGACTAAATGGCGCAATCGGCTATAATTTGGTGACACTATGGCTTCTAATATTCATAATCACATTTTCAACACATTGAAATTCTTCAATGCATAATTCAAATCAAGTATGTAAATTTGTGTTTCTAAAATATAAAAAATATGTATCCAGAAGAAATTGTAATACCAATGAAAGAGGAGTTAACAGAAAATGGCTTTGCCGAAATGTTAACCGCATCTGAAGTTGACGAAAAGATAACAGATACGGGAACCACCCTGGTGGTCATTAATTCGGTATGTGGTTGCAGTGCAGGAACTGCAAGACCTGGTGTATTAATGGCTGTTCATAACAGTTCTAAAAAGCCGGATCATCTGGCAACAAGTTTTGCCGGGTTTGATGTGGATGCCGTTAAGAAAATCAGGGAGCACCTGTTACCTTATCCTCCATCGTCTCCTTCAATTGCTTTATTCAAAAATGGCCAGCTGGTTCATTTTATTGAAAGACACAATATAGAAGGAAGAAGCGCCCAAATGATTGCAGAGAATTTGATTGGTGCGTTTGAGCAATATTGTAATTAAGCAATAATTTTTTCGATGGGTGAATAAGTTAATCCTGTGGTGCAAACTGCAGGATTTTTTTTGGATCACACTTTCTTTCGGAATCACAACACAACCTTCCTACTGCGGAATATGCAAATGAATTCTATCCAATAAAAAGTTCCGCCAGATAAATGACGGAACTTTTTAAATTTGCTAACAGCATTATCCGAAGTTCATTATCAGAATTAGTTAGTCGACTATCGTGATTTTGATGGTATTAGTTGGTAAATGAAGTTTGGTAGGCGTGCTGCCTGTACTAACAATTACGTCAGCGGTTTTAATAAATCCTCTTTCCTTCAGGATATTTAATTGGTCAAAAATAATATTATCCAAACTTTCTTCTTCAGCATAATAAATTGCACGAACGCCCCAGCTTAAACTCAATTGGTTGATGAGCGTTTTCTCTTTACTAAAAATATACAATGGTGCTTTTGGACGATAACTACTTAATATGAAGCCAGTGTAGCCGCTTTGTGTCATACCTATCAAAGCGCTTGCACTTACATCTTTTGCCAGCTTACAGGCGCTGTAGCAAAGTGCATCACTCAGCAAGGAAGGTGAATGGGCCTGCGGTGCCAGAATATCATCCCGGTCATAATCATATGCTGTACGTTCCACTTCCATAATAATTTTGCTCATCATTTCTACTACAAGTCGTGGATAGTCGCCCATGGCGGTTTCGCCGCTTAACATCACTGCATCTGCACCTTCCAGCACTGCATTTGCTACATCGGTTACTTCGCTTCTGTTTGGTTTGGTGCGCTCCATCATACTCTCCATCATCTGAGTAGCAACAATTACAGGCTTTGCCCTGCGCATACACCTGCGGATGATTTCTTTTTGTATCATTGGAACCTGCTCTACCGGAACTTCTACTCCTAAATCGCCCCTTGCAACCATAACACCATCGCTTTCTACAATAATATCCCGGATATTTCTCAATGCTTCGGGCATTTCAATTTTAGAAATTACCTTTATTTTACTATTCTTCTCTTTAATTCTTCTTTTCAGATCGATGATGTCGTTTGCTTTGCGGACAAATGAAAGTGCTACCCAGTCAAGATTATTGTCAATAATAAATTCAAGATCCGCAAGATCTTTTTCGGTAAGTGATGGCATTGTTAAAGCCGAATCGGGCAGGTTCACGCCTTTCTTTGGAGTTAAAATACCACCCAGTGTAACGGATACTCTAATTTCGGTGTCATTGATAATTTCCTTAGCCATCAACTCCATTTTACCGTCATCCAGAAAGATGCGTTCGCCTACTTTTACATCTTTAGCCAGATTTTTATAAGACACATAAATTTTTTCCGGTGTACCTACCATTTTCTCAGTGGTGAAAATAAATTCATTGCCATCTTTCAGTTCAATCTTGCCGCCTTCCAATTCACCCACTCTTAATTTTGGTCCCTGCAGATCGCCCAGGATTGCTATATTGAAAGGTTGTGTTCTGTTTATTTCCCTGATATGGTTAATGATATCTGCCTTGTCTTCGTATGAACCATGTGAAAAATTTAAGCGAAATACGTTTACGCCTGCGATAACAAGTTCAAGTAGCTTTTCATACGTAGAACAAGCGGGTCCTACTGTAGCAACAATTTTTGTTTTTTTCATGGAATGCTGTTTTCCTGCAACTTTATCCATCTCTTTGTGCAGGTATTTATTAATATTTTTACTCATTAAAAATCTGTTTGTAAAAGCTGGTGTTAAAAGGTTTTAGTTAATACTATTTGTAAAAAATCTAACTGCCTTTGCAATCAGATAAATTCTCTGCACACATTAAGATGCAAGAATCTTCACAATTTTCATCCATTCTTCATTGATGCGTTGTTTCTTTTTTACGGCTTCATTCAGCGGGGTATAATGCATACGGTTGTTTACCATTCCAACAAAAACATTGAATCGCCCTTCAATTAAACAATCCACAGCAGAATAACCCATACGGCTGGCAATTAGCCGATCGAAGCAACTCGGTGATCCACCTCTTTGAATATGTCCAAGTATACAAACCCTTACCTCCTGGATTGGTAAACGCTCCTTTATAATTTTGCCAATCTCATCGGCACCACCAAAATCGTCCCCTTCCGCCACCACTATCAGGTTTACTAATTTATGACGTCTCTCTTTCTCCGCCAACTGCTTGATAATTTCTTCGATATCAGTTTTGCGCTCTGGTATTAATATGTTTTCAGCACCCGTTGCAATGCCGCTATGCAATGCAATGTAACCGGCATCCCTGCCCATTACTTCAATGATAAATAAACGGTCGTGTGCATCAGCCGTATCTCTAATTTTATCAATGGCTTCAACGGCGGTATTTACAGCAGTATCAAAGCCAATAGTGAAATCTGTTCCTGCAATATCTTTGTCAATTGTACCAGGTAAGCCAACACAGGGGATATCATATTCGTTGCTAAATATTTGGGCGCCACGAAAGCTGCCATCTCCTCCAATAATGACGAGACCGTTAATACCTATTTTCTTTAAATTGTTGTATGCTTTTTTTCGACCTTCAGGTGTTAAAAACTCTTTACATCGAGACGTTTTTAAAATGGTGCCACCTCTTTGAATGATATTGGCAACACTGCGGCTTTCCATTTTAAATATATCGTTTTCTACCATGCCCGTATACCCCCGCATGATACCATACACATCTAATCCATGATAAATTCCTGTACGTACAACAGCTCTAACAGCGGCATTCATGCCAGGTGCATCTCCTCCTGATGTAAGTACACCTATCTTAGTTACTCTTTTTGTCATATCTAATAAAGACGGTTAAATATTGAAAGTTTTTTAATAAAATATGAGTTTTTATAAACATATCAGTTTCAAAAGATGTCAAAAATACACATTTAATATTAATCGGCTAAGCCTCTTATTTTTTTATTCCCCTGCAAAACTTTGTACTTCGGTTACAAATTCAACGATTGGTAAAGAAAGATAAATGCCGATCAACAAAAAATAAATTGGATTACAAAAATGTCTGTTTCAGACGTTCAATTCAAACATACAAATTTAAAAACCTGGATTTACAAATAGTAACCCGGGTTTTTTGACATTTGACCTTAATATAATGTAGCCTTTATCGCAATTAAGGAATGAAAATATTCGTAGAATATTTCATCTTCTTCAGCTAACTTACAGCATATTATAAATTGAATGAAAATACTTGTTACAGGTGCCAATGGACTGCTGGGTCAGCATTTACTAAAAATGTTGACTAATTCAATGGCTTACGAAATTATAGCTACGGGCAGGGGAGATGCCCGGCTGCCTTTTATTAAAAATGGCCGGTACAATTATTTTTCACTTGATATTACGGATGGCATGGCAGTCGCCGCTTTCATTGATCAGCATCAGCCAACTGTTATTATCCACACTGCCGCCATAACCCAGGTGGATGAATGTGAAACCAATCCTATTTCGTGTTGGAATACAAATGTTACGGCTACCCGCTTTTTAGTGAGTGCTGCTGAAAGCATCGCTGCACATTTCATTTTTATTTCGACTGATTTTGTTTTTGATGGAATGAATGGTCCTTACAAAGAAACAGATTTGGCGGGACCTGTAAATTACTACGGCAGCAGCAAACTGGCTGCTGAAAAAGCGGTGATGGAAAGCCAATTGTCGTGGAGTATTGTCAGAACCGTTTTAGTATATGGTAATATATTGATTGGCAATCGGAGTAATATGGTGAGTTGGGTGCAACAGAATTTATTGGACGGAAAAAATATCAAGGTAGTTAGCGACCAGTGGCGAACGCCTACCTATGTAGAGGATCTTGCAAAAGGAATTTTACTGGTTGTTGAGAAAAAGGCAACTGGTATTTTTCACATCTCGGGACCTGAGATGCTAAGTCCGTACGAGATGGCAATATTGACAGCCAATTATCTTCATCTTAATACTGGCCTGGTTGAAAAAGTAGATGCTTCCATTTTTTTACAACCAGGTAAACGGCCTGCTAAAACAGGTTTTATTATTGACAAGGCAAGACAAGAATTGGGATTTGCTCCAATGAGTTTTGTTGAAGGGTTGAAGCAAATGTTACCGCAGGAAAAAGTCTAAAAATTTGTGCATAAAGAATCGAAATATTGTTAATTGAGTTATTAACAAGTCTTACAACAAACATATTTTTTACGAAAAACAAAGCCCAGAATCTTATAACATTTTGGGCTTTGTTGTTGTCAGCTTTCTTTCTGCAATCTGGTTCTGTTATGAACAGAAATATAAATAAAGAGATCTGTTTTATGCTTAAGGCTTCATACTAAAATCTATTGCAATCTACATTCGTTCCGGAACCCTTATCCCCATTAGTTGCATACCGCTTTGAATGGTATTAGCTGTCATTCCAGCTATCTGTAAACGAAGTCGTTTTTTTGCATCCGTTTCAGCATTGGCGATAGAATGTTCCGCATAAAAAGAATTAAATGTTTTTGCAAGATTGAAAATATAATTTGCAATTACAGATGGATTTTTTTCATTGCAGGCTTGTTCTAAAATAAGTGGATATTGCTCCAGGTTTACAATCACTTCTTTTTCCAGGCTTAGTAAATTGCTATTTGCATCAGGATCAATAATCTCTTGAGCCGATGAAGTGTTAGCCGATTCTTTTCTTAAAATACTTTTGATTCGTGCGTAGGTGTACTGCACAAATGGCGCTGTAAAGCCATGAAAGTCGATGCTTTCCTCCGGATTGAAAATCATCGTTTTTTTGGGGTCAACTCTCAACAGGTAAAATTTCATGGCACCCAATCCTATAATATTGTACAAGTCTTTTAATTCTTCTGGTGTAAAATCTTTTACTTTACCCAGTTCCTCCGTTAGTTTTTGGGATGTACTCACCATTTCATCTACAATCTCATCGGCATCTACCACAGTACCCTCCCGGCTTTTCATTTTACCGGAGGTTAATTCCACCATACCATAGCTCAGGTGAAAAATGTTTGCTGCGTTGGGCATCCCCAGCTTTTTACAAATCAGCTGCAGTACTTTCATGTGATAATTTTGCTCATTTCCAATCACATAAATACTCTGGTCAATTTTGTATTGCTCATACTTTTGAAGGGCTAATCCAATGTCCTGGGTAATGTAAACTGACGTGCCATCTTTGCGCTGTACAATTTTTTCGTCCAGTCCATCTGCTGTCAGATCAATCCATATACTGCCATCTTCTTTCTTGAAAAATACCTTTTTGTTCAGGCCCTGTTGAACAATATCTTTTCCTAATAAATAGGTATTGCTTTCATAATAAATTTTATCAAAGTCGGCGTTGATATTTTTATAAGTAACATCAAAACCTGCATATACCCAACTGTTCATGGTTCTCCACAGTTCTATTACCTCCGGTTTACCATCTTCCCAATCCAGCAGCATTTGCTGGGTAGCTTTCATGATGGGTGCCTCTTTTTCCGCTTCATCCTTCGGCATTCCGCTTGCTAACAATGCGGAAACCTCATTTTTATACGCCTCATTAAACTTTACATAATATTCGCCCACAAAATGATCTCCCTTTGTGAGGGTAGATTCGGGTGTGGCTCCGTTTGCAAACTTTTGCCATGCAATCATACTTTTACAGATGTGAATTCCCCGGTCATTTACAATACAGCTTTTTATTACCTCAAATCCATTGGCCTTCAAAATTTCAGCCACACTCCATCCTAGAAATATGTTTCTTAAATGGCCCAAATGCAACGGCTTGTTTGTGTTGGGTGAAGAATACTCAACCATCACTTTTTTACCATTCATTTCTTTACGGCCGTATGCATTGTTATTGTGATTTTTTTGCAGCAATCCGCCCCAGTAATCATCCGAAATGGTTAGGTTTAAGAATCCTTTGATGATATTGAATTGGGTAAAAAAATCCGGATTATTCGCTATTAGGAATTCTCCCAACTGATTCCCGATTGCGTCCGGAGATAGCTTCAATGATTTTACCAACGCAAAGATAACAACCGTATAATCTCCGGTAAATTCAGGCTTGGTCTGGTTTACCTGGAAATCTTTTTCTGTAAAAGGCTGGTTAAAAACAGCACTTAATGCAGTGGTAACTTTTTGTTGTATGTTGCTTACAATAGACATGCTATAATTTTAAGTGGCTGCAAAAATACTTATTTCAACCCTGCAATTTTTATTTTTTCCCCTTGCATAATACAATAAAAGTCACCTTATTACGCTTATAGAGGGTAAAACCACAGACCGAAACAAGTTTAATTTTTTGAATACCCTGATCCAGCTTATGGCACCTGACTTTACTTATATAAG
>JBBQQP010000130.1:0-8669 GCA_038215675.1 Chitinophagales bacterium
CCTACAATCCCGTCTGACCGTCTCTTTCCATTTTCTTTCTTTTCTTCTGACTATACTTTTTTTCGTACTCTAATATTTCTTTTGTTTTCACTTTTTCTTTAGGTTTTTCTTCCAGTTTTGTTGTTGCAAGCCCCGTTGCAGTACTTTCGCCATTTTTTAGCAAACGGCCACGGTCATATTTCTCAAATTTGCTCACCCGTCCGCCAGCTTCATAGTATTTCCACTCACCATGCGGCACACTGTATTGCTCTGCCTTCACTATCTTATAATTCAGTATCTCATTGCTACCAATCCCATAAACAGGGATTGTGTCATAAGGTGCATCCGGGTTATATCCACGCCATTCTTCCTGCCGCTGTACGTCTCCCAGAAAAGTAAAATATTCCTGCAATCCATCCTTTCCGCCAAAGCGGTAATTTTCCATGGCAATAATATCACCCGTTGTATTATACCTGCGCCAGGTGCCTTCCTTCTTATCATTTTTATAAAATCCTTCTTCTTCATAGCCTGGCTCTCCACGTAGCTCTCCCACACTGCTTACCCATTTACCCTGCTTTAAATTTTTGTTATCAATTGCATTTAAAGTGTCGCCTTTGGGAGATAGGGAATATTGTTTGTACTGCGCTGAACCTTTCATCACAAAGAAAAATAACAGCACTGCAATTAAACTGAATTGCCTTATTTTTAAAGATTGATTTTCCATACTAAAATTTTAATGAATGAAATTCCTTAACAAATTTACCCTTTCTTTTACAATCGTTTTACTGAGCGGATTTTTTTTAACAACTGGTGCACAAATCAAGCCAACGGGGGCTCCCGAAAGACTAAACGGTTTACAAAAAAGAAAATTGCTGGAAAACAGCTCTCTTTTAAAGGATGTTACTTACCGAAATATAGGCCCCACCCAAATGAATGGCCGTATAGTAGATATAGAAGTGAACCCGGCTGACGCTACCGAATTTTATACAGCCTATGCCAGTGGAGGACTTTGGCACACGGTCAATAACGGGCTAAGCTTCTCCCCCATTTTTGAAAAAGAAGATGCTTATTCCATCGGGGATATCGCCGTAAACTGGTCGCCGTCATCCCCCGGCACTCCAAGAATTATTTGGGTTGGAACCGGCGAAGTTAATAGCAGCAGAAGCAGCTATAGCGGCACCGGCGTTTTTAAATCAATCAATAATGGCAAAAGCTGGGAGTACATGGGTTTACCCGAAAGCCATCATATTGGTGAAATAATTTTGCATCCTAAAAATGACAACGTTGCCTGGGTTGCAGCGCTTGGTCATCTATACTCACCCAATAAAGACCGGGGTGTTTACAAAACATTGGATGGCGGAAAAAACTGGCAGCAAACGTTGCAAATCAATGAAAACACCGGGGCCGTTGAAATGGACATCAACCTTAAAAATCCGGATGAGTTGTATGCCTGTACCTGGTACCGAACCCGTAAAGCATGGGATTTTGAACCAACCGGCAAATCAAGTGGTATTTACAAAAGCGTTGATGGCGGCAATCACTGGAAGCTAATCACGACACAAGGCAGTGGGTTTCCGACAGGTGATAGTGTCGGCAGAATTGGGATCGCTGTATTTCAAAAAAATCCGCAAATATTATATGCAGTGGTAGATAATAATCATACTAAACCAGACACTGCAACAAAAAAAAACGATACTTCAAAATACACCGTAGATGATTTTAAACAAATATCAAAAGAAAACTTTGCTAAACTGGATAACAAAAAACTGGATAGTTTTTTAATCGACAATAGGTTTCCAAAAAAAAATACGGTGTCAGAAATTAAGACGTTGGTAGAAACCGGTAAACTGAAACCAACTTCCATCTATGATTGGTTGATTGCAGATGATGGATTTCAGAATGCAGGAATACATGGATGCGAAATATACAGAAGTGACAACGCCGGACAAAGCTGGAAGAAAGTGAACACAAAAGATATTGATGTGTACAGCAGCTATGGATATTATTTTGGAAAAATATATGTATCTCCAACAGACGAAAACAAAGTGATCACTTTTGGAGTAAGCATCATCCTGAGTACAGATGGCGGTAAAACATTCACCGAAGTTGACAAAGACAATACGCATGGCGACTGGCACTCCTGCTGGATCAATCCCAATAAAGACAACCATTGGATTGCGGCCAACGATGGCGGCTGCAACATTACGTATGATAATGGCAACCGGTGGTTTAAAGCAACCAGCGTGCCTGCCGGGCAGTTTTATGATATCACTACCGATAACGCAACGCCGTACAATATATATGGTGGTTTACAGGACAATGGTGTATGGATGGGCTCCTCTAAAACAGGTAATAACAACCAGGATAAAAAAGATGCTGATCCGGAAGAATATGAATGGAAAGCCATCGGTGGCGGCGATGGAATGCAGGTACAGGTGGATACAAGAGATAATAAAACGGCTTATGCCGGATCTCAATTCGGCTATTACCGTAGAAGAAGTACAGATGGTGGAAAAGCATTGCCGATACATCCTATGCACGAATTGGGAGAAGCCAAATTGCGCTACAATTGGCAAACACCCATTTTGTTGAGTAAACACAATCAGGATGTATTTTATTTTGGCTCCAACAAATTGCATCGAAGTTTAAATAAAGCTGAAGACCTCGTTGCGATAACGGATGATTTAACCAAAGGAAAAAAAGTTGGACCAATACCGTATGGTACCATTACCACCATTACTGAATCGCCTCTCAAATTTGGCCTGTTGTACATTGGTACAGATGATGGAAATATTCAAATCAGCAAGGATGGGGGCTATACGTGGACTTTAATAAACAAAGATCTTCCAGGAAACTTATGGGTATCCCGTGTGGTAGCTTCCCGGCACAAAGAAAGCAGGGTTTACGCAACTTTAAACGGATACCGATATGATAATTTTACAGCCTGGTTGTATATTAGCGAAGACTATGGCAGCACATGGAAACAGTTGGGTACCGATTTGCCTGCTGAACCTTTGAATGTTTTAACAGAAGATGCAAAAAAAGAAAACATCTTATTTGCAGGTAGTGATAATGGATTGTACACCTCTTTTGATATGGGTAAAACCTTCATGAGCATGAGCCATCATTTACCCCGGGTACCCATACACGATATTGTAATTCAGGAAAGAGAAAGCGAACTGGTAGTAGGCACGCATGGCCGCAGTATTTACATCGCTAAATTAGATTCAGTTTACAAAGCTTACGATGAAATGCTAAAGTTGAAACAAATGAAAACGGCCTTGCGCACTTTTGACTCCAGGCAAATGAATGCAGGTGAATCAGCCATTGATTGTCCTCCTTTAAAACCTGTGAAGCATAAAAAGCAGCAAGTAATCGTAAGGAATTAATTGAACTTTTAAAAAATATATAAAGTCGTTTCGGAATTCCGGAACGGCTTTTTTTAGAGGTGTAAATTTTATTTTCTGCGGATTACAATTTACTTGCAGGATGCGAAAAATTGAAGCAGTTAAATTTTTTGATAATAAGATTTAAATGCTTCAATTATAATGAATGTTGATACTTGTCAGGATAACATAGGTAATATCTATTTTTGCAGTATGACCATCACCCAATTGGAGTACATCATAGCTGTGGATACCTACCGGCATTTTGCTACAGCTGCAGAACAATGTAATATCACCCAGCCTACTTTAAGTATGCAGATACAAAAGCTGGAAGAAGACCTCGGTAATAAGATTTTTGATCGCAGCAAACAACCTGTAATACCAACCGAAATTGGGGAAGAAATTATTTTACAGGCAAGAAAAATTTTACATGAAGTAAAAATGATCCATCAACTGATAAGGGATAAAGAGGGCATACTTAAAGGGGAGTTAAGAATTGGCATCATCCCCACCCTTGCACCATATTTGTTGCCTATGTTTTTGCAATCATTTTTAACAAAATACCCCGAGATAAAAATACGGGTGAAGGAAATGACAACCGACCTGATCATTGAAAAACTGAAGTCCAGTAAAATAGACGCCGGCCTATTGATTACCCCTTTGCAAGACAAAAGCATTACAGAATACCCCTTATTTTACGAAGAGCTGGTAGCATATGTTTCGAAGAAAAACGCAGCGTTTAAAAAAACGTATTTACTGGCAGATGATATTGATCTGAAAGATTTGTGGATGTTGGAAGAAGGCCATTGTTTCAGATCACAAATGATAAATTTGTGCGAATTAAAAAAACAAACAAAAGAGCAAAGTCATTTTGAATATGAAGCAGGTAGTATTGAAACACTCAGAAAAATGGTAGAGATGAATGATGGAATTACCATTTTACCAGAACTGGCCACACTCGATTTTTCGGTAAGACAACTCAACATGGTTCGCCATTTTAAGACACCCGCCCCGGTGAGAGAGGTGAGTTTGGTTACGCACCGAAGTTATGTAAAGAAGAAACTGGTAGACGTGCTTAAAGAAGAAATCCTACGCACGCTGCCAACGAAAGTTACCCTTAATAAAAAGATCAATATCATAAAAATATAGGCGTACCTGTTTCGGTATCACAAACAAATATTTTTTAGGGTATTGTTACAAAAATTCAATCAAATAAAATTTAATTCATTTTTAAACAAAATAATTATGGCAGTAGCTATTGGACAGGAAGCCCCGGATTTTTCATTATTTGACAGTGATAAAAACAATGTAAATCTGGGGGATTTTAAAGGTAAAAATGTATTGGTTATTTTTTCCGTTGGCCTTTACGGGCGGTTGCATTTCGGATTTATGTAGTATCAGAGACAATATGTCTGTATACAACAAATCGAATGCATAGGTGCTGGTGATTTCAGTAAATTCCTTATTTTTATTGGACAAATTTAAAAAGGAGCAGAACTTGAATTTTCCATTACTAAGCGATTTTAATAAAACGGCGGCAACAGTGTTTGATGTGTTGTATGAAACAATTCCTGCATTTGGAATGCAGGGCGTGCGTAAAAGGGCCGCCTTTGTAATAGATAAAGAAGGTGTATTGCAATACGAAGAAACCTTCGCCGCACCCGGTGATTTACCTAATTTTGATGGAATCCAAAAAGTATTGAGCAACCTGGGCTAACAATTAAAAGTAAACATTCCATATTTTAGGTCAACTAACAAGGCCATGTCTTCTTTTATCTTTTAGAATAAAAGAAAATTTTAACGGTTCTTGCTATGCGCAAATAAATATCTAATTATTACGTTACGGTTATTGGCATGGCTTTTTTAAATTATTTCATTACTTTTACTTTACTGAAAAAGTTAATCACTATACTAATATTATCATTTGGAATAACATTTACATCTTTTGCTCAAAACAAAACAGCTTCCTCAGAAGATGCTACAGCAAAAGTTATAAAGTTTTATCCAAATCCAGCCGCTTCGAATATCAATTTCGAGTTAAAGGAAGGCTATGATAAATCCTATTCTCTGCAGATTTTCAATTTCATGGGAAAAAAAGTATATGAATCATTCCCTGCAGGTCAACGAATCAATCTCTCGTTAAACGGCTTTTACCGTGGTGTCTACATTTTCCAGTTAAGAGATAAATCAGGGAAAATAATTGATTCCGGAAAGTTCCAGGTGGTACACTAATAATAGAATATTTCTTTTAACCACTCCATTTTTCAAAAATAAAAAGTAAATTAAATTTCATCTGTTAACACGCTCCTAAGTCAATTATTTACACTCCTGTTATAATACCTGTACAATCAAAAACTTCAAATAATGGGTATTTTCCTGATCCCTTATAATTGGGTGATCAGCCGATTGGGTATTTAAAACAACCTGTCTGATTTTCCGCTTTGCATCCTTGGCAGCCATTGAAATAATATCTACAAACAGTTCGGGTTTTACCAAATTGGTACAACTGGAGGTGACTAAAAACCCACCTGGCTTTACGAGTTTCATTCCTCTTAAATTGATTTCTTTATATCCTGCAACCGCCTTATCGATGCTACTTCTGCTTTTAGTAAACGAAGGCGGATCAAGCATTACAACATCCCATTGCTTTCCCTCTTTAGTCCATTCTTTCAACACGTCGAATGCATTTACACATTTAAAACTACAGATATCTTCTACCCCATTGAGCAGTGCATTTTTATTACACATATCAATTGCCGCCTGCGAAATGTCCAATCCCAAAACTGATTTAGCGCCATACATAGCTGCACTAATTTCAAAAGAACCAGTATAACAAAAAGCGCCCAATACATCAGCACCTTTTACAATTTGCTGGATTGCTTTTCTATTATCCTGCTGATCTAAAAAGAAACCGGTCTTTTGTCCGTTGGCAATATCTACATTAAACTTTACCCCATTTTCATTGATGATAATATTGGTATCAAATTCCGCAGAAAGAAAACCTTTCTTTTGTTCCATACCTTCAAGTTCTCTTACCGGCACATCGTTCCTTTCGTAAATACCCTTTGGAGAAAAAATTTGCCCGAGCGCTTTTACGATAGAAGGTTTCCATACATCAATACCAAGTGCGAGCGTCTGTATCACAAAATAATCGTTGAATTTGTCAATGATTAATTGAGGTATTTCATCCGCCTCTCCAAAGATGAGCCGGCAATTTTCCACATATCCTAATTTTTGACGATAGGCCCAGGCCTGTTCAATTCGTTTCAAAAAAAACTGATCATCAATCACTTCGTCCTTATCCCTGGTGAGCAAACGTACCATAATTTGCGATTGCGGATTTACATATCCCTTTCCAACAAATTTTTTGTCATGTGTAAAAAGATTTACAATTTCGCCTGCCTTCGCAGCCGCATCCAATGCTTTTCCGCGGTTTATTTCATTTGCGAAAACCCAGGGATGACCGCTTTCTACTCTGTTGCTTACATTTTTATTGAGAAAAAGACTTTTCATGCGGCAAAGGTAACAAATGCAGAAAGCTGTCAGACAGTTTGAAAGTTTAAACCTTGGTTAACTTCAAAAATTGTCAATTTGGCTGCAAAACAAGGCTTGGCAAAATGTTTGACAATCGTACATTTGCAAATCATTTTACCTGTATATCGGTAATCTATAAACGGTTAAAAGAATTTATATTTTTATTATGGAACAAAAAACAAAAGTTACAGCCGAAGACCAGGCCCTGGCAGAAGAAATACAAGGAATGACTGATATGGATATCAATTCTGATGCTGACATTCCAGGCAATACCCATTTAAGTAACCCTGATGCAGAAAATGCGATGGAAAAAATCCAGTCAGAATTAGACGAACAAAAAGACAAGTATATTCGTTTATTTGCCGAATTTGATAATTTTAAAAGACGCAACGCCAAGGAAAGAATGGAGCTGATACAAACAGCAGGCAGAGAGGTCATCACTTCTTTATTGGACGTACTAGATGATTGTGACCGTGCTGAAAAACAAATGCAAAAAAATGAGGATTTGCAACAAATTAAAGAAGGCATCCAGCTTGTGTTTGGCAAGATTAGAAATACCCTGCAATCGAAAGGGCTTAAAGCGATGGAAAGCATCAACACTGAATTTGATGTAGAAAAGCATGAAGCAATCACTGAAATACCTGCTCCCACACCCGCTTTGATTGATAAGGTAGTGGATGAAGTTCAAAAAGGATATTATTTGAACGAAAAAATTATCCGTTTTGCAAAAGTGGTGGTTGGAAAATAATTATATAATTCACTAATATGCTAATGCGCTACTGTGGAATCAATTAATTCTGCAACTCTGCACATTAGCATTGTATTATAATAGCACATCAGCATATTTATAGTAGTACACATTATGAAGAAAGATTTCTATGAAATATTGGGCGTAACAAAATCATCAACGCAGGATGAGATTAAGAAGGCTTATCGTAAAGTTGCCATGCAATTTCACCCGGATCGTAACCCTGGTGATAAAGCTTCTGAAGAAAAATTTAAAGAAGCGGCTGAAGCCTACGAGATATTAAGTGATACAGATAAAAGGGCGCAATATGATCGTTTTGGTCACCAGGCATTTAGCCAGGGCCGTGGCGGCGGCGGTGGCTTTAGTGGCGCCGGTATGAATATGGATGATATTTTTAGCCAGTTTGGTGATATTTTTGGAGAAGAGAGTCCATTTGGAAGTTTCTTTGGAGGAGGTAATGGGCGTCGCTCTTCTGGTGGTCGTGCACGTGGCGTAAGAGGTAGCAATCTACGCATTAAGATTAAGCTCAATTACGAAGAGATGGCAAAGGGGGTTTCGAAAACCGTGAAAGTAAAAAAACATGTAACCTGCACTACCTGCACAGGAAGTGGCGCAAAGGATAAAAACAGCATTCAAACCTGTGGAACCTGCGGCGGCAGTGGCCAAGTGAGAAGAGTACAGAATACATTTTTAGGCCAGATGCAAACCGTTACTACCTGTCCTACCTGTAACGGTGAAGGTAGCACGATTGCCAATAAATGTGTAGCTTGTAAAGGTGAAGGCAGGGTTTATGGAGAAGAAACGGTAACAATCGAAATACCGGCAGGTGTTCAGGAGGGGATGCAGTTGAGCATGAACGGAAAAGGAAATGCAGGAGAAAGAGGCGGCGCAAATGGCGACCTCATAATATTGATTGAAGAAGAGGCACACGCCGAATTGCACCGGGATGGTTTAAATGTTGCTTTTGATTTACATATCTCTTTTCCGGATGCGGTGTTTGGAACCAATGTAGAAGTACCTAC
>JBBQQP010000131.1:0-8664 GCA_038215675.1 Chitinophagales bacterium
CCTTAATAGCCGTGGGTATTTTATTTCGTGACTTTCCGAACAGTTATTTGCTTTGGTCGGGTCGTTTGTTTTGTTTTGGTATTTTAATTTTTAGTGGTTCCTTATACCTAATGACTTTGCTGGAAGCAATGGGCCAACATGGATTTAAGTGGCTGGGGGCAATTACTCCCATTGGTGGATTGTGTTTAATTGCCGGCTGGATATTGCTGGCCATTGGCATCGCTCAAAAAAGTTAAAAATCAATCCTGGTATGAAGGGTTACCAGCGTACCATTGTTATTTTCGATCGAGAATAAAATTTGCATTGCTTCCATTCTTTTTTTCATATTGATTAAGCCGTTGCCAAACCTGCGTAATTTTTTAAAATCAATCCCGATTCCATTGTCATGGATATATAGGGATAGTCCATTTTTTTCTTTTCTTATTTCTCTTTTCAATGTTATGTTAACTTCCGTTGCCCGAGAATGTTTTAAGATATTATTCAGCGACTCTTTTATTACCAGGAAGACGTTGCGTCGTACTTCGCCACTTACCGCCACATTCGGAATATCTTCTTCAATTGAAATATGGCAGTTGATACCTGTGTTTTCAAAATATTCCTGTGCATAACTGCGGATGTAACTCACCATACTATCAAAAGTATCGTTGCTGCTGGTCATCGTCCAGATGATGGCATTCATATTATTCAATAAATCGTTTGCAGACGAAGATATTTTTTCAATTTCCGGAATTACATCCTTACCAATTCTTTTTTTAGCCAGCTCACTGTATAGGCGGATGGCAGTTACACCCGCACCAAGGTCATCGTGCATATCTGCACTTATACGATTGCGTTCTGCCTGTTGAGCATTTAAGATTGCCAGTTTGTTTTCATATGATTGTTTCTCAGCTTCCAGTTTTAAACTTTCCTGTTCTTTAATTTTTTCAATCAGTTCAATCCTGTTTTTATAGCTCAGGCCCAATAAGAAAAAAACCAGCTCGCTCACAATACCAATTTCATAATAGGTTATAGATCGGGAGAAAATACTGGCGGTAACGTTCGGAAACAGTATCATCAGAAACGAAATGATGGAAAAAAAAATAAGCAATGCATTACCGATCGCCAGGTAATTCATAAGCTTATTTTTTTGTGTAAGCGCTAATACAATGTACAAAATGCCGATTGCCAGTAAAATGAATTTCATGCCATTTTCAATCAATCTTTGCAATCCATAATTGTTGGTAAAAAAAACTATGAAAGTGAAACATACCAATGCTACAATGATAAATTTTTCTTCCAAAATAAAAATCTTGTTTAATAGTGGAAAATCAGTTTTCGTTTTTAGAAATTTTCTGGTAAATGCGATATAAAAGACAGTCCCTAATGAAAGCAACATAAAATCGAAGTATTCAAGAAATAAGCTCATGAATATGCCACTTTTCCTTTCAAGGAATGTATTTAATAAAATGAGGAGAAACATGCAAATTGAATAAAGGCAATTGAGCAAAAACTCTTTTTTTTTAGTGATGATAAAATTAACGGCAGTAAAAAAAATCATCATCAATAGAACACCGCTTAATAAATATCCAATTGCAGTCGTTGCTTCGTAAAGAAAGTGCCGGCTGTTCTTAAATCTTAGAACATAAGTATGTTTTATTAAAGTGGGAGAGAGGATATTATTTTCATTCCTTGTAAAATAAAACTTTGCAATAAATTCCTGTGTTTCGTTTCCAGTTATTTCAATTGGCTGATAACCATCTTCCCTGCTTTCATCTTTCAATTGTATTATCTTTTGCTCCGGAAGCAGTTTATAAACAGTCAGACTTCTTAGATGAGCGGCTGGTAGTAAATAAACTTTTTGGCTAATGTCGGAACTATTTTTTAGTGTAAATTTTAAATAAATAGGTTTCGTTACCCAGTAGTCTTGTATTGTTCTTTTGATGTTTTTCCCGGTAAGCGGTGCCCATCCATCCGTTGGAATATTTGTGGGCTTGCTGATTGCATAATTGCTATCAATAAAAATGTAACAGTTTTTATTAAATTCCTTTACATCCCTGAACGCTGAAATTTCGATAGAATTACTGTCATCGGATAATTGAGCAGTTGCCCAAAAGCCGACTGAAACAAAAAAGAGAAGGAACGTTGATCTAATCAAGGCAGTACGTTTTTTCAAACATACACATTTTTGATGATATACTTTTCTGTAAATCCTTTGTAGCGTACCGCTTTTTCAGCAATGGTTTTATTTATCTTTGTTCCAATGGCCACCAAAGTGAAATCAGTTAAGTCGAAAGCCCCCGTCAAAGAGACGCTAAAATCTGAAGTAGAAGAAAGAGTTGCAGTAAAACAACTACTGAAGGATGAACGTACCCACAAAATTGCGGGTACTATTTTTTTACTGATGGCTTTTCTTTTTTTTATTGCTTTCTCATCTTATCTGTTTACCTGGGATGATGATCAGGATAAGTTTAGTTACCGGATGTTGCTGGCAAACGATATTAAAGTTCAAAATCTGCTTGGAACTTTCGGGGCTTTCATTTCTGAAATTTTTATCCGCCATGGATTTGGACTTTCATCCTACCTCATCTGCACCTTTTTCTTTGTGATAGGCGTTAATTTTTTCTTCGGGAAAAAGGTGTTCTCGATACTTAGAAATTTAAAGTACCTGATTGTAGGTTTGCCCTTAATAAGTGTAACTGCTTCTGTAATCATGAGGGGGAATAAATTTCCTTTTGGCGGATCAGCAGGCGATACAAGCAGGGATTGGCTATATAGAATGATAGGCCAGGTCGGTACCCTGGCTGTTTTGGCGGTTGCTGTTTTGGCCTATGTTATATGGCGCTTTAATCCGGTGTTAAAATTGCCTGCCAAATCTACAGTTTTGGCAGATGAAAGCGATGAGGAGCACTCAGCGAATATCACTGCTGCCGGTGAGGAAGAAATGGAATTGGAAGAAGTGGAGCGAGCCAGTATAAAAGGAAATTTGCTGAGGGGAGATGGTGCAATGCTGCCGATACCGGATCAGGCTAATCCGGCCTTAAATCATGATATTCATATTGTAGAAAGGGAAATACCATTGGTAGTTACACAACCTATGCACGAAGAAACACTGTTTGTGAATGAAGTGCCGGTTATTGCAGAAGCACCAGTGAATACACCAGCGCCGCTGGCTGCAAAACAGGATAAAAAGAAAGAGGATTTGGGTCCGTTAGAGCTTGAAATTAAATCCGTTCCTGAAAAGATTGATAAAGACGAGCCTTCCGTTGCCGGTCTGAAACATCATACCATTGATACCCCTTATGATCCGATTTTGGATCTGCGGGATTACAAATATCCAAATATCGAACTGCTGGAAGCCCACGGAAGTGAAAAAATCGTTCAGGATCCAAATGAACTGGAAACAAACAAGAACCAGATCATCAATACCCTGAAGAATTACGACATCAGTATTCAAAAAATTTCTGCCACCGTTGGTCCAACTGTAACCCTTTATGAAATTATTCCTGCTGCAGGTGTCCGTATTTCACGCATTAAAAACCTGGAGGATGATATTGCGCTTAGCCTTGCAGCCCTGGGCATTCGTATTATAGCGCCTATTCCGGGAAAAGGTACCATTGGTATTGAAGTGCCCAATGCGAAGAAAACCATCGTGAGTATGCGTACCCTGCTATCTTCAGAAAAATTTCAGAATAATAATTTTTCCCTGCCCATTGCAATTGGTAAAAAAATTGATAATGAAAACTTTATCGTTGATTTGGCCAGTATGCCGCATTTGTTGATGGCGGGTGCTACAGGACAAGGTAAATCGGTAGGGCTCAATGCTATTCTTGTTTCGCTGTTGTATAAAAAACATCCATCGCAGTTAAAGTTTGTATTGGTAGATCCTAAAAAGGTGGAGCTTAGTATTTACAAAACGATTGAAAAACATTTTCTGGCAAAATTGCCAGGTGAAGAAGATGCGATTATAACCGATACCAAAAAAGTAGTGCATACACTGAATGCCCTTTGTATTGAAATGGACAACCGTTACGACCTGTTAAAGGAAGCCGGTTGTCGTAATATCAGAGAATACAACGAAAAGTTTGTAGCCCGGAAACTGAACCCCGAAAAGGGCCACCAGTTCTTACCTTTTATTGTGTTGGTGGTAGATGAGTTTGCAGATTTGATCATGACAGCCGGTAAGGAAGTAGAAATACCGATTTCCCGTTTGGCCCAGTTGGCAAGAGCAGTTGGGGTGCATTTAATCATTGCAACCCAGCGCCCAAGTGTAAATATCATTACCGGTACTATTAAGGCTAACTTTCCGGCTAGAATTGCATTTAAGGTGAGTAGTAAAATTGATAGTCGTACCATCCTGGATGCAGGAGGAGCAGAACAACTGATAGGGAAAGGCGACATGTTGATCAGCTATAATGGTGAGTTGGTTCGTTTGCAATGTGCTTTTGTAGATACACCAGAGGTAGATAAAGTAGTTGATTTTATTGGCAGCCAGCGTGGATACGCACAGGCTTTTCTTTTACCGGAATATATGGATGAAAAGGAGATGGAGGGAAAAGATTTTGACCTGAATGATAAGGACGCTTTATTTGAAGATGCGGCCCGTTTAATAGTTGCCAGTCAAAGTGGTAGCACCTCTCTTTTGCAACGCAGAATGAAGCTGGGGTACAACCGGGCCGGAAGACTGATGGACCAGTTGGAAGCCGCAGGTGTAGTGGGCCCCAACCAAGGCAGTAAAGTAAGGGAGGTATTAATTAAAACTGATGCTGATTTGCAGCAGTATTTGGATAATAGTTTGTAGTCCCAAAAAACCTTGGATAAAATCAGGACCTTGTTATGGGGAATTATTTGAAGCTTTTCCGGAACGGTAAATAATATGATTTGCTAGGCAGGGAAGATTTTCTGTCCTTATTAAACAGTAGCAGATATTACATCATTTACTATGCAATCACCATTTCCATTTGCATGCTCCGTGAGCCTTTTATAAGCAATTTAGTATTGGTAAATTTTTGTTGTTTTAGCCATTCTGCAGCAGCGGTTGAATTTTCAAAATAGGTATAAGAGTGTTGAATATTGCCAAAGTTACCCCCGACTAAAACAACTGATTTCCAGTTATATTCACTGATCAGGTTTAAAATTGCGGTATGTTCTATTATACTTTCATCACCTAATTCCATCATTCCGCCCAGCATCAGCACTTTATCAACGCCTTCCATTTTTGCAAAATTTTCTATGGCAGCCTTCATACTCGTTGGGTTAGCGTTGTAAGCATCTAAAATTATTTTGTTGCTGCCCATTTCAATCAACTGCGATCGGCTGTTGGATGGAACATAATTCTCTAACGCATTTTGAATGGCAGCTTCCGGCACATCAAAATGTTTTCCAATAGCTACGGCTACCAGCACATTGGGCAGATTGTATTCACCTACCAGGTTTGTAGATATTTTCTTAATGTCTGTTCCTTTGGTCATTTGCACCTGCAAAAATTCAGCAGATGTATTGGCTACGCCGGTAATTGCTGCATCGGTAGTTCCATAAGTTTTTACGTTAGGTATACCATTACTCATTGTTCTCAGGTAATCATAATCATTCATTATGAAAGCTGTTCCGCCGTTTTCCTTTAAATATTGAAACAATTCGCCTTTGCCTTTTTTTACACCTTCAATTCCACCAAACCCTTCCAGATGTGCCTTTCCACAATTGGTAATGATACCGTGAGTGGGCAAAGTATAGGCACAATAGCTTTCAATTTCTTTCTGGTGATTGGCTCCCATTTCTATCACAGCCATTTCAGCATCTTGTTTTATTGAAAGTATGGTAAGCGGAACACCAATGTGGTTATTTAGATTTCCTGCCGTGGTATAGGTTTTGAAAGTGCCAGACAGCACCTGGCTTACCAGTTCTTTGGTGGTTGTTTTACCATTGCTGCCGGTAATGGCGATAAATGGGATTGTAAACTGCTGCCGGTGGTATTTTGCCAAATCCTGCAACGTTTGCAGTGTATTGGTTGTTGCAATTATCCTATTATCCAATAAATTCAACGGCTCGTCGATAATCGCATAGGCTGCACCGGCATCCAATGCTTGTTTGGCAAAGAGGTTGCCATTAAAATTGGGGCCTTTCAACGCAAAGTACAAATCTCCGGGTTGCAACTTTCTCGAATCAGTTTGTATAGAGGGATGTTGAAGAAATATGGTATATAATTCCTGTATTTGCATAAGTCAAAAATAAGATAGAACAGTATAACATCAACTATAAAAGAAGCCAGTTACAAAATAGCACTACACGGGTGCAGTCAGTTGAATGCTTACCAAAGGCGGGTTGTTGGTAAAACAAAGGTGATTGCATCTTCTGAAAACAACCGGCAATAAAAAACCCTTCAACAAAAAGCTGAAGGGTTTTAATAAAATATGCTGTATTAATTATTTTTTTCTGCTATTCTGTTTGCGTTTTCCAAAAATGTTTCCTTCTCTAAAACCAGGACCTTCCGGAGAACCCATATAAGTTTGCGCACAACGGAATCCAATGGTACTGGATGATTGCTCCTCATCTAAGAACCTGCGGGCTCCTGGTGATAACCAATAAGGCCTGTCGTTCCAGCTACCTCCTTTGAACACCCTAGACTTATCGCTAATTAAAGTAGTTGTACCAGCATCATAAAATGAACGGCTTAATGAATCTCCATCCATGTATCCAAGTGCATTGTTATGTTGATAATTGCGACGGTTTTTAACTTCAGCATCGCTGATGTCAGCTTTTTTCAACCGGCCCAATGAATCTCTTTCAAATTCACCACCACTATTTTTATAGAATTTCTGGAATTTATTACCCCTGAAATAGTTAAAATCTTCTCCATCCGATGGTGTTAATGGCCTGTAGACATCCTGCACCCACTCAGCTACGTTACCACTCATGTTGTACACACCAAATGCATTCGGGTAAAAAGCTTTGATATTACCCGGGATTGCGGAACGGTCATTCAAGCCACCGGCAACACCCATATTATCACCACTACCACGCTTAAAGTTAGCTAAAAACTTTCCCTGCCAGCTACCTCTTCTATTATCTCTTAAGCCATTTGGATTATTGCTCCAGGCATACATTTGTTGATTAGAGATTAACTCTTCTCCGGTTTTACCTTCTTTCTTACGAGCATTTGGATTTTGATCCAATAAACCGTAAGCTGCATATTCCCACTCTGCTTCAGTTGGCAGGCGGTAACCCATATTCAGGATACCATCTTCCATTTTTACTGTTGATCTTGGTTTCCCACTTACATCTTTTAACTCAGATTTTTTTGGCTTGGCCCTTCCCTGGATTAATTCGGGATTCATCAGGTATGCATCTGTATTAAACGATCCTTCGGAACCACCACCTCTCATTTCTTTTTTTGCAAAGTCCTTTTTCAGGTATCCTTTCGAAATCAAATTTAGTTCATTTACCCTGTCTGTTCTCCAGATACAAAAGTCATGAGCCTGCAACCAGGAAACGCCTACTACCGGGTAATAGTTATAGGCCGGATAGCGGAAGTAATAATCAACATATGGCTCATTGTAGGCTAACTCTTCACGCCAGGCCAGTGTATCAGGCAGCGCTTTCGCCATTATTGCGGTATCACCACTAAAAGTATTTTCAAGCCAATAGATATATTCACGGTAGTGTACGTTGGCTACTTCTGTTTCATCAACGAAAAAGGAAGGAACAGTTACACGCTTCGGTATATTGTTCCAATCTCCCATTACATCGTCTTCTTTGGCACCCATCACAAAAGTACCGCCCTGAACGAAAATTAATCCTGGACCTGCTTTGGGATATTTCATCTTTGCTACATGGTAGTTGCCCATGTTCTTGTCATCATAGTTCCAACCGGTAACAGACGACTTGCTGGTTTTCTTACCAAAAATCCCCCCGTTTTTACACGATCCAAGGGAGAAAAGTACGGCGGTAAGTACAACTAGATTTTTAACTGAAATTAATTTTTGCATGTGCGTTCGTTTTGCAACTTGTTTAACGAAAGGTTTTCTTAATTATTGTGTAATGGGGTTACTCAACTGCGAATATAAATACTTTACATCAGACAGCATTGAAATGGAGATTTGTTTTTAGTCTATTTAGCTAAAGGTTAGCATTTAGTCTTCGGATTAAAAACAGATAATCATTCCAACTCAAAACGTTGAAGAAGCTGAAAAATTGTTTCGTTTGAATATTCTTTAACGTTTAGTTCAAACTTTATGCCGGAGCCAAACGCCCCTTTAATAAATCATGATTCCAATAATACCAACTGCTCCTAATTTCGGGCCAGTTTTTCAACTTAGAGGGCCGTGCATATAAAATTTATTTTTGTTCACAAGAGTCCTTTTTTTTAAAAAATCTATTGATAATAAAAACGAAATTTTGATGGTAACTAGATGGCTTTTCTACGCAATAAAGATAAATAAATGGCGTTTTATTTTTTAATGGATACAGGAAAAAAATCGACTGATTTATTTTTTAAATAATTAATCTCGCTCAATTTATCTCAAACGATGGTTCATTTTTTGTACTTAAACTATAACTTAATTTCAGTTTTAAAGAAATCAATTACTTTTACCAAATATCGTACAACAAAAATTAAATCTATAGATTCAACGTCTACCTAACTAAGACAAATAGTATAATGAAACATGCAATGATTAAGTTAACTGCGTT
>JBBQQP010000132.1:0-8634 GCA_038215675.1 Chitinophagales bacterium
ATACCAACTGGTCGAATGCCAATAACTGGTCTTGTGGAGCTGTTCCCATTACAGTAACCGATGTTCTAATACCAACTTCAGCACCAAGAATGCCACAGTTAACGGTCGCCTCGGTGAGCAAATCGATTGTGCTACAAACAGGTACTATCCTGGATTTAAATGGTCAGGATTTTACCAACTTTGGAGCAGTAACCGGGGCGGGCAGATTTAAGGGATCTGCAACATCTGGTTTAACCAATAATGCAGCAGGAGGCGCTTCAACCATCAATTTTGACCAAACAACGGACGGCGTTACCAATGCGCTTAAAAACCTAACCATCATTGGTGCAGGATCAACTGTAACCCTTACAAGTAAAACAGCTATCTATGGTACCTTGTCACCAACTGCGGGAACACTTACAATAAATGACACACTGGTATTAAGGTCTATCGCTGCAACAACGGCAAGAGTAGGGCAGGTACTCGGCGCAATTGCTTATTCGGCCACCGGAAAAGTAACGGTGGAAAGGTATTACCCGATGAGCCGTTCATGGCGCCTGGTAACATCGCCACTAAGCAATACCGGCAGCATATTCAATTCGTGGCAGGCAGGTGCTCCAACCAATTATATACCCGGTAAAGGAATGTTTGTAACCGGGCCGGCACCAACAGGAAGCGCAGGCAATGGTCTTGATTATAGTTACTACAATAATTTTTCAATGAAGGGTTGGAATGCCAATACCAGCAGTTATATAAATGTAGGCAACACCAAAATCCGTAATCTTTCCGATGATGCAACTACACCCGGAATTCCAGCTAATATTGGTTATTATACTTTCGTAAGAGGGGATAGAACCAGAACGCCGGATAATACGATTTTTGGAAATATGAACAACACAACATTAAGTAGTACGGGAAAATTACAGACCGGAACGCAAACATTTAATATCACCAGTGGTGTGGGTACCTATGCCTTAATCGGTAATCCTTATGCTTCAGCAGTTGACTTTGCAAAAATTTCCAAGAACAACGTGAATCCAAATAGGTTCTATGTTTTCGACCCGTCTTTGGGAACTGTGGGCATTTTTGTGGTGATGGAAGATCCTGGCAATACTGGTAATTTTATGCCGATCAGTTTGCCAACTTCCGGACAAAGAAATCACATCCAGTCAGGCCAGGCTTTTTTTGTACAGGTGGCTGCACCTGGCGCAGCATCAGTAATATTTGGTGAGGCGGATAAATCAACAGATGATAATTTATCGGTGTTCCGTCCGCAAACACCGGCAGCACTTACCGGATCAATCAGAACTACCCTGATGCAATTGAATCCGGATAATACAACCCTGATGGTAGATGGTGTTTACTTACAGGCAGATGACCGGTTCAACGATAAAGTAGATATACAGGATGCCTTAAAGTTTACCAATATCAATGAGAACCTTGGGATGATGCGCTACAATACCCTGCTGTCGGTTGAACGAAGGCCCTTTTTAACTGAAAGAGACACGATATATTTTTATTTGTCGAGAACAACCCAGCGTAATTACAGGTTTCAATTTACACCTGCCAACATTGATCCAACTTTAACCGCCTTTTTGGAAGATAACTTTACCAAACTGGTTACGCCTTTAAATATGGGTATCGTATCCACTTTTGACTTTGCCATTACCGCAGATCCGAAAAGTGCCGTAACCAACAGGTTCAAAATTGTCTTTAAACAGCTTGTACTGTCCACATTGCCCGTTACTTTTAAAACGGTAAAAGCCTATCAGAAAGCGAGTGATATAGCAGTGGAATGGACCGTGGAGAATGAAATCAATATCAAAAATTATGAGGTAGAAAAAAGCGCAGATGGAGTAATTTTTGCCAAAGTAAATTCTACTACTGCAACAGGTGCTAACCGCATCACCACTACATATGGTTGGCTGGATGCCAACCCACTGAATGGTAATAATTTCTACAGGATAAGAAGTATTGGTATAGATGGCAAGTTTGATTACAGTAGTACGGTTTTGGTTAAAATGGGCAATCAATCTTCCGGTATCCGGATATATCCGAACCCGGTAACAAGCGGGATCATCGGCGCAGAATTCAAAAATATGGAGGCTGGTAATTACAAGGTAAGATTGCTAAATGAACTTGGCCAAACTATAATAAGCAAAACAATCAACCATGCACCCGGTACGTCAATGGAACAGATTCAACCAGAATATAAAATGCTTGCTGGTATTTATCAACTGGAAGTAACTGCTCCGGATAAAACAATTACAGTAGTAAAAGTAATTGTGAAATAAATTTCAGGCTTTAAAATCAATAAGGCTGTCTCTTAGTTGAGATGGCCTTTTTTAATACTAAAAAAATTATGATTGCAATTTCTTTGAAGATGCTTTTATTTCCAATTGATCGCATTGTATTTTCTACATTCAATTTTGATTGACAGGGAAGAATAAAAAAATCCAGTACATTTTTCATCTTGAAAAATGTACTGGAAATAGAATGACTTTAAGAACCTGGTTTACTTATTTATCCAGCCTGATTTCGCCTACATCAGTAGTATTATCGGCTGTTACAACCAGTTCTTTAATTTCTGCATTGCGGTAGGGTGCTTTTGCAGATACAACCAGTTTCCAGGTGCCGGGTGCTACTTCAAGGTTGAACGCACCTTCGGTACTAACCGTTGTTTTTAAACTATCGGTTCCTTTAATAGCCCAAACAGCCTCAGCACCCTCAACAGGAGTTACTTTTCCACTAATACCTGAAGCTGCTATATCCTTCATCGAGGATAGTCCAAATACTGCCAAACCCGAAAGGCAAATTGTTGCGATTGTCTTTTTCATAATCTACTTTTTTGTTAATGAATGTTTGAAAAATGTAATGTTTTTATCATTCAATAAATTTTTTGGATATATCCGGGATACCGGTATTTCCATGTTTCGTAATAGCTAGGATACCCCGGAAAACAACAACTATGCCATGCATTCCAAAATGTGGAAAACACTATCCTGCATATTTCTTGGAAGATTACTAACAAAAAACTTAAATGGCTGCAGGTAAACGCTTTCTGGCATTATACTAAGTGGCTATGTTTAAAGCTTAATTTAAAAAATATTTTATCAGCTGCACATGTTTCCCAAAATAAATTGGAAGGTTTTATTTTGTGGAATACCTTGGGTTTAATGCAATCAAAATATTGTTAGCGTGCATGCGATAATGTTACAGCAACTGTTCGATAAGGGATATAGGAGCGTTGGGCTGGTGTAGATTTCTATTATTTTATTTCCATTGTATGAAAGCAGTATTTTTCAATTCATGCCTGCAGTTTTTCTATTAGCTAACCACCGTTCTGAAAGATGGTTGGTTCACAATTGAAACGTAGCTGCTGGGTTGGGTAATGGATTATTCATTGTCAATTATTCAACTTCTATAAAACCAACGAAATTCCCCGATAAACAAAACTTCAAATCATAGGGAAATCAGTTAGTTTTGCAGCACTTAAAATCATTTTAGAAGGGATGAAGAACATTAGAAACTTTTGCATTATTGCACATATCGATCACGGTAAAAGTACACTGGCGGATCGTTTATTGGAATTTACCCACACCATTGGTGAAAGGGATATGCAAGCCCAGGTATTGGATGACATGGACCTGGAAAGGGAAAAAGGAATTACCATTAAGAGCCATGCGATACAAGTAAACTACAATTGGAAGGGCGTTGATTATGTGTTTAACCTGATTGATACGCCCGGCCACGTAGATTTTAGTTATGAAGTGAGCAGGGCGTTGGCGGCCTGCGAAGGTGCGCTATTGCTGGTAGATGCCTCACAAGGTATCCAGGCGCAAACCATCAGCAATCTTTACCTGGCTATTGATAATAATCTCGAAATCATTCCCGTAATCAATAAGATTGATATGGATGGTGCCATGATACCTGAAGTAACGGATCAGATTGTAGAATTAATCGGTTGCAAACCGGAAGATATTTTATTGGCGAGTGGTAAAAGTGGCATAGGTATAGAAGAAATATTGACCGCCATCATAGAGCGCATTCCACCGCCAACCGGTGATGAGGATGCACCATTGCAGGCGTTGATTTTTGACAGTGTGTACAATAGTTTTAGGGGTATTATTGTTTATTATCGCATCTTCAATGGCACCTTGAAGAAAAATGCTAAAATTAAATTTAGTAATACCGGGCTTGAATATGGGGCGGATGAAGTAGGGATCTTGAAAATGGGTCTATCTCCCAAAAATGAAATGCGGGCCGGCGATGTAGGGTACATCATTACCGGTATCAAAAATGCCCGTGAAGTAAAAGTGGGCGATACCATCACGACTACAGTAAACGGTTCTTCCGAATCGATCCAGGGTTTTCAGGATGTGAAGCCAATGGTATTTGCCGGTATCTTTCCGGTAGAAACAGATGATTTTGAAGAGTTGCGGGATTGTATGGATAAGCTTCAGTTGAATGATGCCTCGCTTACTTTTGAACTGGAAACCTCGCAGGCATTGGGCTTCGGATTTCGCTGTGGATTTTTAGGAATGCTGCACATGGAAATTATCCAGGAGCGCCTGGAAAGAGAGTTTAATCAGACGGTTATTACAACTGTCCCCAACGTAAGTTTTATTGCAACTACCAATAAAGGCGAATTGATCACGGTAAACAATCCTTCGCAAATGCCCGACCCAACCCGGATTGATAAAATCGAAGAACCTTTTATCAGGGCGCAAATGATCAGTAAGCCGGAATACATTGGAAATATAATGACTTTGTGTATCAGCAAAAGAGGTACGCTGGTTAGCCAGGGATACCTTACGCCAACAAGGGTAGAGCTTAGTTTTGATATGCCTTTAACAGAAATTGTATTTGATTTTTATGATCGCTTAAAAAGTATCACGAGAGGTTATGCATCATTTGATTATCACCCGATCGAATACCGCCCGAGTGATATCGTGAAGATGGATATTTTATTGAATGGTGAAAAACTGGATGCCTTGAGCGCTTTGATACACCGGGCAAGGGCACATGATTTTGGTCGTAAACTATGTGAAAAATTAAAGGAGCTTTTGCCAAGACAACAGTTCCAGATTGCCATACAGGCCAGTATCGGCGCCAAAGTAGTAGCCAGGGAAAACATCAGCGCTATACGTAAAGACGTAACTGCCAAATGCTATGGTGGAGATATCAGCCGTAAGCGTAAATTATTGGAAAAGCAAAAAGAAGGTAAGAAAAGAATGAAGCAGATTGGTAACGTGGAAGTGCCGCAGGAAGCGTTTTTGGCGGTGTTGAAGTTGAATGATTAAGGTGAATTGTGAATTGTGAATGGTGAATAGGGAACGGAGAATGGTGAATGGACAATGGTCAATAATCAATGGTGAAATGTGCAGAAAGCTAAGAACTGAAATGTTTCTCCGGATGAAGTTTGCCTTTCAATTTTTAAATCAATTTTTTATTTAATTGCTAACATTTAGACAATCAAATTATGAGTAAATTTTCATTGGACAATGAGATGAACATCGAGGTAAAGGCTTCCTTTATTTCTAAAGGAGAAAACAAACCTGTAACCGGAGCAGGCTACAAACTGAGATTATTTGATAAGGATGTGTTTGGAGATGACTACCTCGGCGAAAGTGAATTGAATGAGGTGGGTGAGGGGCATATTATTTTTGGACAGAAGGCATTTGGCAATGCATTTAATTTAGAGAAAATGCCTGACTTTTATTTTGTATTGTACAACAATAAAGTGCCAGTTTTTGAAAGCAAAGTAATGCAGGATTTAGACCTGGCTGTTCTTGAAAATTACCAACCAGGGAAAGGGGAAAGTATTGATTTAGGTACTTTCCTGGTGGAAGGGTAACCATTACCAATGAAATTTTTTGGAGAAATATTTAATCCGCTTTCGGCGGATTTTTTTATAAAAAAGGAAATTAAATATAGAAAATTGTCATCGGCGGCTTCTTTACTTTTTCCAATCGAGACCTGCATCCTATTAAATGTGTCTCTCCTTCTAAGAATAATCAGGCGCACCAATCTTTTTTAAGATGTAAGAATAAAATTTACAAAATCAACTATTTTCCAATTTTTTTCTTTGGCACTGCAGGCTTTACAACTTTTTTTCCTTCCTTCTTTTCTACGGGTGCTTTTTCATAAGGGAAATTGTTTTGTAACTTGTCTTCATCGGTATTGCCTTCTGCATCCTTTAGTGGACTTGGAATAGGGGCCTGTCCTTCCGGGGTAACCTGGTCAAATACCTTTTCTACGTGAATCCATTTGCCATTTTTCCATTTAAATGCTTCATAATCGCCGTCTGGTATAAAAGTCCACTTTTTCTTTGGTTCGCCTGTTTCCGACTCAAGGTGTTCAAAAATTACCAGGTTCAGATCATTGTCATAAGTTAATCTTGCCCCAGCATTTTTTTTGTACTCCATAATATAACGGCTAACAGCTGGTTTAAATACAGCATCTTCTTCAAAACTAAAAAGCCTTCCGCCAAACACCGGTTCATCGTTACTAAAACTAAGTGTTTCGATTATTTTCCGGTTGCTGCGAATGTTGTTTTCGTCATAGCCCAATAAAGTATAGTAGTTCTGATTACCGCTTTTTGTTTGTACGATTTTATAATACACAGCGCCTATCCAACCTTTGTTGTTGGCAAAGGTATCCGCAAGGTTGATGGTGATATCCGATTTGTCAATCAGTGGAAATAGTTTTAATGAGCCATCACTCGTCCGCATTTGAATGGCTCCATGCTGGCGCACCATATTTTCATTGATCATCATTTGCCAGGTAAAAATCCTGAAACTGCTATCTGGTGGAACCAATTTAGAAATGGTTTCCAGGGAATCGAATGGGTAATAAAAGGAATTTTTGGTGAGCAATGCACGTACAAACATTTTTGTAAAAATACTATCTGCATTAAAACGGTCTGTAGCTGTAATTCCTTGTATCAGTTTTAAGGAATAAATTTTTGCAGAATCCTCCTTTTGTTGCAGCAACTTAAAATCAGCTTGTTTAATTCTCTGGGCAAAAATTAATACGGCTGTGATATTGAAAAGTGAAAGTAGCAACAGTTTCTTCATGGGTGCAAAGTAAAATAATTGTTTTGGTATTAAAGTTTTAATGATGACATTTAACGAAAGGTTTTGCAGGATCAAGCGGTGTATATTTCAATTGTTTTGACACAGCTATTTCGAAATGACACCTCTGTATGAACGCCTGGTAGGTCCGAAAAGTCGCTCAGCAATGATGCGGATGATTTTGTGTTGGTCCTGACAGATCGAAATTGCGTGAAGTTAATGAAGCCCCATTTCTCTTAAAACCCTTACCTAAAGCAATATCGGGCACTGCTTTTAAGTGAGGCATTTCTTGTTACATCGGAACATTATGTGGGTAGAAAATTTCATGAATTGAATAGGCGTTCCGAAGGAACGCTATCTGCTATAAAACATACATTAAATGCTATTCCTGACTAAACGAAAATTAACCCATAAGGAAGGAATTTAGGTAAAAATAATTTCACCAGTTTACAAAATCCCTCATCGGAGCGACATTTCTTTTTGCTACATACAGATGCCTCTCGAAAAATATCGCCTGTACAAGGCTTTCGTAACGTCACGTTAATGTGCCAGATCGGGAGACACGGCACGGATGAGTGAAACGGCAACTCCTAACTATTTTAATGCGGTCAGCGCCGTTATTCTGAATTATTTATTTGCTATTTCCTGAATTGCATTGACCATTTTCCTCCAACTGTATTTTTTCTTTTCTTCAATAAGGTGCGGCAAAAAATGTTGTTCTCCTTTTTCAAAAAATGCTATAATTTTTTCTGCAATGGATTTGGCATTTGGCTCTGCAATCAGCCCTGCTTTATCATCGGGCACCATCTCAGGCAAACCACCCACATTGGTTACAATCATGGGTATCTCAAAATGATAGGCAAGGGGAGTAACACCACTTTGCGTTGCAGTGCGGTAAGGTTGCACTACCACATCTGCGGCGCACAAATAATATCTCACTTCATTGTCGGGAATAAAATGGGTATGCAAAATAAGCTGCTCTTTTATATCCAACCGGGCAATCTGATCCTCATACAATTTAGGGTTATCGTAAAATTCGCCGGCTATCAAAAGTTTTACCGCAGGCATGTTTGATTGCAGTATTTTCATTGCATCCAGTAAAATATCCAGCCCTTTGTATTTTCGGATAAAGCCAAAAAACAAAACGATGGAATCGGTCTTATTTATTTTCAAATATTCTCTGGCGGCATATCTGCTGATCTTATCGCCAAAATTATCGTAGAGCGGATGTGCAATAAATTTTGACGGTTTCGCCGGTGCGAACTTTGCCAGGTCATTCGATACCTTTTCACTCATTGTGATAAACGCATCTACCGGTTTTACAAAGTATTGCGTAAGCAGGTTGTCCCAGGGCTTAGGTTCATGCGGGATGATGTTATCCGCAATGCATACGATTCGGGTATGATTGTTTTTTTTGATGATGCGTAAAATGCTGCCAAGGCAAGGGGCCATAAACGGGAGCCAATATCTTACGACCACTAAATCGGGTTGCAGTTTTTTTATTTCGTTGCCAACACTTAGCCAGTTAATTGGGTTGATGGAATTGATTCTTGTATGAATTTCTAAACCGATAGGTGCA
>JBBQQP010000133.1:0-8623 GCA_038215675.1 Chitinophagales bacterium
AATCTGGATGCGCTGGTGCAGCGGGTTATTACAATAGAAAAAATACAAAAGGAAACAGAGCCGAGAGAAGCGAAATAGTAAAAGGCAGTTCAAAGTGGAATAATATTGAAAATAAATAATTGCAAAATATAAAAGCCCCATAAATGGGGCTTTTATATTTTGCAAAAACAAGCATCTTTTAAACCTGGTAAAATGGCTTAGCTGCACATTTTCATGAACCAAATAATCCATTAAATCGTTGGATCGGCCGGGGTACTGGTATTATTTTGCCGCTCGATTAACGAATAGGGAAAAAAGGTCCTGTTTCGTTCTTCGGTGGGGGTACCTGGGGCCGGACGACCGAATCTCCTCGCATCCTCCAGTTCCATTCCACTAAAAAATAATTCTATCCGACGTTGTTTGTAGATATCCTGTAACAACTCTGTTGCTGACAATACACCAGTGTACACCGGTTGACTTGCTCCAATACCAAATGCATCTGTAGTTTTTGTTCTTACGGCATCTAGTGCAATTTTGGAAAGATTAAACGCCCCAAGCCTTGCCTGGTTTTCTGCAACAATTAATAACATTTCACCTGGCAGATATACCGGGTAAGCCGTAGTAATGAGTTGTGAAAAACCTTTCATTGGGAAAATGGTTCCAGACCGACTAATATAAAAGCCTATCCGTGGATCTGTGGAAGCAGGCACGGGAGCCAATCCGTTTCTTAGCCCCAATGTAGAATCAATGGCACCATACACGTTTTGTGTAACATTTTGTTCGCCTAAGGGATTGGTAGTAGCTGCCGAAAATCTGAATTCAGATTTTATGGTTAAGCTGGCGGCCTGTGCAAAGGCGATGGCTTTGTTACCACTTGCAGGGTTATAAGTACCAGTAGCCATACTGTGCATGGTGTAATACCTTGCAAGCAACGCTTTCACCGTATTTTTTACGTCTATCCCTGGTGGTACCCTTGACAAAAATTTTGCACTAGGATTTGTTGCGTTCAAATCTGCATCTGCCGACTCCAGAGCAGTGATCGCAGTTTGTAATGCATCAATTCTTGGAGAAAAGATAGCATTGCTTTCAATTACCAAGGGGATTTTTTCAAAAAACTGGGAAAGTGTACCAAGACTTAAAGCATAAAAAATACTGGCGTATGCCTTTATCCCCACTTTATCAGTAGGATCAACAGCTACTGTTAAGTTGTTCAGTATATTCTCAGACTCAGCTTTCAGCAAAAGATTTTGCGCCCATAATTGCGATACAATGGCGTTATCTCCCTGTACAGCACCTTTTCCACCCTGCAAAGCTGCTTCTGCAAGGTTTCCCGGATTTAACGTGTTTAACGCATATACACCATATGCACCACTAATTGGCGCAGTGTATATTGGGCTTTGCCGCCCAATGGTAAACCTTCGTTGAAGCCCGGCACATAAATTCATTAACCCATCAACATTGGATACCACACTTGGGCCCGAAGCAGCACTTGGATTGATGTATTCCTTATCACAAGAGGTAATACTGAAGCAGCTTATGAAAGCAATTGACAGTATCGATATTTTATACATTATTTTTTTCATCGTAATAATTTTAAAGATTAAAAGGTGGCTCTTAAAACAACTTGAAAAGTGCGGGGGATGGGTACGTTACCAAAATCAATACCACGCAACACGGCACTGTTTCCGCCCGCATTTGTTTCAGGATCATAACCGTCGTAAGTATCCCAACTGATTAGGTTCCTACCG
Source organism: Chitinophagales bacterium (assembly GCA_038215675.1). Classification (GTDB taxonomy): domain Bacteria; phylum Bacteroidota; class Bacteroidia; order Chitinophagales; family Chitinophagaceae; genus Ferruginibacter. The sequence goes on from JBBQQP010000133.1 coordinate 1,728, forward strand.
GTAAAGGAAATGGAAGAACTTCTAACAAATTTTGCGAAATTCGGCAACGTATAACTCAACGATGCTTCCCTTAATTTAACATACGAACCACTTTCTATGCGCCATTCTTCGGTTGCATAAATACTCCAGATATAACCCCTTGGTAATTGCCCTCTCGCTTCTCTTTCTGCATAATCGCCAATGCCAACACCTTGCCTGGTCCTTCTATCAGCATTGAAAACCTGTTGCCCCAAGGCACCATCAAACAGAAAACTAACATTGAACTTCTTGTAATCAAAACTACTACCGGCACTAAACAGCCAATCCGGATTAGGGTCACCTATTATTTTTCTCGCAAGCGTGGTACCAGTGGTGGTAGCTGCAATGGGCCTTCCGGCAGCGTCTACCGTCATTTTGCCAGAACCATCCCTTACGAAATAGTTACCAAAAAAAGCGCCAACAGGCGATCCGGCTACAATTACCGATGGCGATCCACCACTATTGTCGAGTGTTATTGGCGAAACCTGGCTGGATGCAGTTACCAGATTTTTATTCCTGTTAAGTGAGCCATACACATTCCAACTGAAATGCTTGGTAGAAACGGGGTTTGCATTCAGGGCAAATTCCCACCCTTTATTGGTTAAGTTGCCCACATTCTCTACTCTTGAGCTACCCCCTGTTGAAGGGGCCAACGTACGTTGTACCAGCAATGAGTTGTCAATTATCTTTTTATTATAAACAGTAAAAACAATACCTAGCTTATCATTCAAAAACGAAAGATCGGTTCCAATTTCAAATTCACTTGCCCTTTCTGGCTCAATAGCACTATTACCCAAGTTTGTATTGATATTGTAAGTGGCTACGCCGTTAATAAAGTTTGAATTATAATTAGTAAATCTGTCATAGGAACCAATACCAGTAAGGTTTCCTGCCTGTCCCCAGGATGCCCTTAAACGGGCAGAACTAAACCAGGTATTAAAACTTCCGTCTTTCCAAAACCCCATATCACTTACATTAAATGCACCACTCACCTTTGGATAAAAATAGGTTCGGGTATCAGCAGGAAAAGAAGTACTTCCATCAATTCTACCAGCGGCGGTTAAAAAAAAGATATTGTCATATCCAAATGTTTGCTGCACGTATCCCCCAAAAACCTGACGCCTGTCGTCGGTATATCTTGGAGGAAGCTGTACTGCTGCACCATTGATAGTTGAAATACCATTGAGCAAATCCCGGCCTTCATTGAATAAACCAGTAATTTTCTGAAACTGGTGGTTGAACCCTGTGGTAGTTAAAGATGAAAATTTATTGATTTTGGCAGAATAAGATACGTTGATATCATTGTTGATTAAAAAGGTATTGACCAAGGCATTGGACACATAGCCCAACCCTTCCTGGGCTGAGATGTAAGGATATCTTTTAATAAAGCTTCTTCCTTCCTGTGCAATATTATCAATGCCTAATATGTAATCGATACTCAGGTTTTTGGTGGGCTTAATTTTTATCTGGAAGTCACTGATGGTTCTGTTAACCGCCTGGGTTAAACTCATATCATTGATTACACTTAATGGGTTTACCCTGGTAGGCTCCACCGCTTTTAGATTTCCGGTGACGTCTCTTTGGGTGATATCGAAAATATTATTGGTAATGTTAACAGAGTTGATCGGGCTCCAGAAAACGTTGCCGTTTGGCTTTTCATTTGAAAAAGTATTGCTAAACGCAACTCCGGCAATCAAAGTCAAATATTTATTGATATTGCTTTCAATCCTTGTTTTAACGTTGAACCGCTTAAAATCAGTTCCAACAACAATACCATCATTTTTAAAATACCCCCCTGAAAAGAAATATTTTGTTTTATCGCTTCCCCCACTGACAGAAATATAATTATCTGTGCCCATTGCGTTTTGAAAAATATTATCCTGGTAATCATATCTTGTTACATCAATCAGGTCGTTTGCCAGCGTTCGGGTAAGTCCATCAGGCCTCGTATACACAACTGTAGAACCCGTATATGTTGGTGGAGCGGGGGCATTACTGATATTACCCAACCTTAGTGCCGCTGTTCCAAACTGTTTACCAAATTTAGAAATATATACCCGCTTTCTCAATGAATTGCTCATTAGGCTTGTACTAAAATCAATCTTCATTTGGCCAGACTTTCCTTTTTTGGTAGTAATCAATACCACACCATTGCTGGCCCGGCTACCATAGATAGCCGAAGCGGACGCTCCCGGAATTATGTCCAGCTTTTCGATATCGTTGGGGTTAATATCTGCAAGACGGTTGGTTCCAATCTCAGACCTGCCGCCCGCACTTACATTTAAATTGGTAACGTTGGTAGTACTATTGCTAATAATAACACCGTCTACTACATACAGCGGTTCAGAGCTTCCCGAAATAGTACTGGTGCCTCTCATCCTCACTGAAAACCCACCTGATGGGTCGCCGCTTGTTTGAGTAATTTGAGCGCCTGGTACTTTGCCCTGCAAAGCACCAGCAAGGTTACCGGTACCACTATTTTGCAATTGCTTACCACTTACCGAATTGATGGTATTACCGAGTTCCTTACGTTTGGAAGTAAGTGACGATCCAATTACAACCACTTCATCCATACCAAGGGCGTCTGTAATTAATTCGGTGTTTAAACTGTACTCGCTGGCCTGGGTAATGTTGATGGATTGTTCTTTCGTTTTGAGACTTACCCCCGAAAAAATGAGGGTACTTTTACCTGCTTTAATATTGCCGGTAAGAATGTAGGTGCCATCAGGATTGGTAAAAGTACCGATAGTGCTGTTACTTAATGCTACCGAAACTCCGGAAATCCCGTCTCCGTTTTTCCCGGTTACCTTACCGGAGATTTTTACCTGTGCTGATGCCCACAAGGATAGCAAGGTCATAAAAATAAGCAGGCCAGGTATTTTATAGCTGCTTATTAATAGTGAAGTTTTTCTTCTCATATTTCGGTTTTTAGTTTTTATAAATAAAAAAAATTAAATAATTTCAATGCCCTTTTGCTTATAAGGTTTTAGTAATTCATCGCTTTCATCCAGTTCCGTTATCAATACATCCAGCGCACCAATATCACTTACCTTCAAGCGCTGCACAGTATTCAGTTTTTTAGATATCGCCAGCGACACTACTTTTTTAGCACTCCGCATCATCGCCCTTTTTACTTCAATCACTTCCAGTTCTAGATCTGTAATACCGTTTTCCACATCAATGCTATTGGTACCTAAAAAGCACAGATCACATTTTATTTCGCTTAGTCGTTGTACCACTTCGGCACCTACCGACATCTGTGCATTCTTTAATAATTTATTACCTATAAAAATGACTTCTATATTCGGGTGGTTGAGTAATTCCAACGCCGTAGGAATGCTTACGGTAATAAAAGTGGCATTCAATTCCGGGGGCAACGATTTTACCAATTCTATAATGGTGGTGCCGCCGGATAATAAAACCAGCATACCATCCTTTATCAAATCCCTTGCTTTTTGGGCGATTATTTTTTTCTCGGGTTGGGAAAATACCGTATTATTTTGCAGCGTAAAATGAAATGACTTTGAAAGTGCGCCGCCATGCACTTTTGTTAGAATACCCTTTTCGTCCAGTTCCTGTAAATCCCGGCGGATGGTATCTTCGGATACTGTAAGCTGTAAGGATAAATCTGAAGACAATACCTTATTATGGATGTCTATTTCATGCATGATATACGCATGTCTCTCCTTTTTAAGCATACCACAGTTAGTTTTAATACTGCATAAATACGCAAATAATTTTAAATTATAAAAATATTTTCGGCATATTTGTGGCATATTATGAAATTAACCGCACAAAGCCGCAATTATGAATTCGAATGTTGACAGACTTTTTAAGATGGGGCTAAATCCACAAAGGCTAATTATCGGATTAATGAGCGGCACATCCGTAGACGGACTTGATGTAGCACTTTGCAAATTTTTCGGATCAGGTAACACCACTAAAATTGAAATACTTCATTTTGAAACAGTGGCTTATAATGATGATTACAGACAGGAAATAAAATCTGTTTTTTCTAAACGTGCAGTTGACCTTGAAAAGGTATGCTTATTGAATGGATGGATTGCAACACAACATGCAGCCATCATCAATGCGTGTTTAAAAAAGTGGGAGATCGATCCTTCAACGGTCGATCTCATCGCAAGCCATGGTCAAACAATTTACCATGCACCTAAATTTTTGCATGGGCAGAAAAAGTTTTCAAATGCAACCTTACAAATAGGAGATGGCGATCACCTTGCCGTAAAAACCGGTATTACCACCGTCAGCGATTTCAGGCAAAAACACATTGCTGCCGGGGGCGAAGGTGCTCCGCTTGCTGTGTATGGCGACTTTTTAATATTTAGTGAAAAAGGTGAGAATAGGATCATGCTGAATATTGGCGGCATTGCCAATTTTACCTACCTGCCCGGAGATTTGGATGGCAGTAAAGTATTTAGCACCGATACCGGAACCGGTAATACATTGATGGATGCCTACATTCAGCAAAATTTTGAAGAACAGTATTTTGATGACCAGTCTGCCGTAGCTTTTAAAGGCACTGTTAACGCAATCTTGCTGGATCATTTAAAAGCAAACGATTTTTTTCTACAAGGATTTCCAAAAACTACGGGCCCGGAATTATTCAATCTAGCTTTTGTACAAAAAGCGATGTCTGCAGCAGGTATTGAAGCGATGTCGCATAACAATATGATGGCTACTTTAAACCGCTTTTCTGCTGATACCATTTGTGATGCCATTCAAAGTTGTTCAGCAGGATTAACGGATGTGGTTGTTTACACAAGCGGCGGAGGAATGCACAATCCATTACTGATGAAAAATATCCGGGAGCAATTGCCGGGCTATACCTTTAAAGCAACTGATAGCTTAGGGATCAATCCGGATGCGAAAGAGGCACTATTATTTGCAGTATTGGCAAATGAGGCAGTCGCAGGAGGAAAAATTCAGATTGGGAACGGAACTGAGGACATCCCCTTTGTGAGTATGGGTAAAATAAGTTTCCCTCAATAATCGTTATTTTATAAAACCGATTAGTTGGATATTGCAATCAATAAGAATCATTTAATTTTTTGAAATATCCCAAAATGTAATAAGGAAACTTAAAAGCGTTCAAATAAAAAATTCAACATAGCTCATACCGCTTGATAATATTGATTTAAAACTTTAATGATGAATCAAAAGAAAAACACAGAATCCCCTTCAAATTATGATCATTTGGAAACTAAATCAGTCAATGAACTGATAACAGCTATTAATAAAGAAGATCAAAGCATTGCGCTAATCGTACAGCAATCGTTGCCCCAGATTGAACAACTCATCATCGCAGCGTTACCAAACATGAAAGCCGGTGGAAGACTGTTTTATATTGGCGCCGGCACCAGCGGAAGACTTGGTGTGTTGGATGCATCTGAAATACCACCTACCTACGGTGTGAGCCATGGCATTGTGATTGGAATAATAGCCGGCGGAGATATAGCCATCCGAAAAGCAGTTGAATTCGCAGAAGATGATACCCGGCAGGCATGGAAAGATCTTAGCAAACATGACATCAACGAACTGGATTTTTTAATTGGTATTGCTGCATCCGGCGAGACGCCCTATGTATTGAGTGGTATTAGAGATGCAAAAGAAAAAGGCATTTCAACCGGTTGTATTGTTTGCAACCTCGGCAGCACTATTGCAAAAGAAGCCAATTTTCCAATTGAACTGCAAACAGGCCCTGAATTTGTAACCGGCAGCACCCGCATGAAAGCAGGAACCGCACAAAAAATGGCACTCAATATGATATCAACTTCGCTGATGATTCAGTTGGGCAAAGTAAAGGGCAACAAGATGATTGAGATGCAACTGTCGAATAATAAATTATGGAACAGGGCAGTCATTATGTTAACGCAGGAGTTGGGTATTCCCAGTGAAGAAGCACTCACTTTGATTAAAAAACATCGTAGTATAAAAAAAGCGATCAAAGCATTTCAGTCAAAAGATACCATTGTTTCTTAAAAAATAAAGTGATTTAAATACCGTACCTAACCTTTTACTCACCAGATATTTGGTAATGCTTTTATAGTGCAATATATAACGCTAAATCATTCAACCTGATTTTAGCAATCGGGTATTTCAATATGTTTAGCCTTTTGCTGCCAGAAAAATATTTATCAATTCCCTATCTTCGTCTAGTCACACTGAAACAAGTTTTTTACCACCTTCAAATAATTAATAAAAGATTTTTATGATAAAAAAAATAAGTCTGCTCATCGTATTTGTAACCGGTGCTTGCTGGCTGGCATTGGCCCAGGAAGACACGTTGAAGCAAAGTATGAAACGTGGTGAAGATGTGTACAATCAAAATTGTGCAAGTTGCCACATGCCGGACGGTGAAGGAGCAGAAATCGTTTGCCCACCTCTTGCAAAAACAACTTATTTAAAAAATCAAAAACGGGCAATCGGCATAGTATTAAACGGGCAGGAAGGTGAGATTACGGTGAACGGCAAGCAATACAATATACCGATGGCCCCATTGAATAATTTAACCGACCTGGAAGTAGCAGATGTATTGAATTATGTTTCCAACAGCTGGGGCAACAAATACCCGATGATTCAACCAGCACAGGTGAAGGCAGAAAGAAAACCTTAGTGGATAAAGAGTTACAGGAAAATAGATAATTTATTTAGGCCCCAGGATTTTTATTTCAGCAAATCGTTGTAAAACAAATATTACTGTCAGTAGATAGGTGAATACAAATTAAATTAAAAAAGTTTAAGATGAAAAAATAGGCTCAATTATACGCATGTAAATGAAACTGCTCTTTTGGATTGTCGCCAGTCTCCCTTACTTTTAGTCATGAAATTTTTATTTTATGTAGCTAAATATAAAAAGC
>JBBQQP010000134.1:0-8611 GCA_038215675.1 Chitinophagales bacterium
CCTATGAAACGAAATAATAATTAACAAAGCCCTGAAAGGGCGTAATAACATAGCATAGAGCAACGCCCTATGAAACGAAATAATAATTAACAAAGCCCTGAAAGGGCGTAATAACATAGCATAGAGCAACGCCCTATGAAACAAAATAATAATCAACAAAGCCCTGAAAGGGCGCAATAACATAGCATAGGTCAACGCCCTATGAAACGAAATAATAATCAACAAAGCCCTGAAAGGGCGCAATAACAAAGCACAGGGTGAAGCCCTGTGAAATTCGAATGAATTATACCCGGTTTACCACGCCCTTTCAGATGGATTGTTGCCGAATGTACGCCATGGTATCGTTCTAAGAACGTGAAATAAATATTTGAATATTTTGTTGAATGATGCCACCGATCAGGATCTTGATAAAAATCATTTCAGCTCCGAATTTAAAAAATGTGACTTTGCTTACACCACTTTTCATATTTCATTTCACCTGGTTCCGAACAACGAAATGATCAGCTAACTGAAGGTTATATTGGTTGCCTTTTTATAATTTCCCTTTTAAGTAGTACCCGGTTTTTTATTTCTCAAAAAGCAAGTTATTCAAATGGAAATAAAATAGTATACCCAGGCAGAGTATTTAAAATCCTCGGTTTATCAGCAATAATAGTTTACCAGTTTCACCAAATCCTTTCTTTCATTTCTGCAATTTATTGGCGTACCGGGCAACCCTGTTCGCCAACCTGATTAATGCTCACCAGGTATTATCAAAAGAAATTTTATTTATTATTACCTAACTTGAAATTGAAATGGATCAAGCTAAACTTTAATAATCTATGAATAAAATTTTAGTCCTTTTTGCTCATCCCGCTTTTGAACAGTCAAAAGTGCATCGTATTTTGATAGAGGCGATTAAGCAATTGAAGGGGGTTACTATAAATGATTTGTATGAAAATTATCCCGAGTTTGACATTGATGTGGAAAAAGAAAAAGCATTGCTTTTAGATCATGACATCATTATATGGCAGCATCCGTTGTTTTGGTATAGCGGGCCGGCCTTGTTAAAACAGTGGCAGGATCTTGTATTGGTGCATGGCTGGGCCTATGGTAACCAGGGCCATGCGCTGGATGGGAAACGGATTTTTAATGTGATGTCCTCCGGTGGTGAGATGGATGCCTACCAGGTCAATAGCATTCACGGTTCAACCATGCAGGCGTTTCTATTGCCTTTTGAAAGAACTGCACAGCTTTGCCGGATGATTTATCTGCCGCCATTTTGGGTGTCGGGAACTCACCAGTTAAACGGCGAAGCAATACAACAATTCGCAGAACAATATAAATTACTTTTAATAAAAATTCGTGACAATGAGGTAACCGATCAGCAAATGCTGGCGGTGCCATTTTTAAACGATTTAGTTACTACCAGTTAACCCATAAAATTTATATGGATCAGGATTCATTTCTTTTTCAGGCCATTATTTTCCTTTCTGCTGCGGTTCTTTTTGTGCCCATTGCAAAAAAGCTGGGGCTGGGTTCGGTACTCGGTTATCTAATGGCGGGTGTAATCATCGGTCCCTTTGTATTGCATCTCATTGGCGAAGAAAGAGAAGATATTATGCATTTTGCGGAGTATGGTGTTGTACTCATGCTTTTTTTAATAGGACTGGAACTGGAGCCCGAAATGCTCTGGAAATTACGGAAATCCATCATTGGACTGGGGGCATTGCAACTGTTGTTAACCACCCTCTTTATTACTGCGCTGGCAAGGTTTTTTAAATTTGGATGGGACCATTCGCTTGTTTTAGGGTTAATCCTTTCTTTATCATCCACGGCAATTGTATTACAATTATTAACCGAAAAGGGTTTAATGAAAGAACCTTCCGGGCAAAGTGCTTTTGCCGTATTACTTTTCCAGGATATCGCTGTGATTCCACTACTGGCAATATTGCCTTTATTTAGTTCCGTCAGCAATCCTGAAAGTGCAGGTGCTGCTGCCGAAAGTACCAACTGGATGAATGGAATGGCCGGTTGGTTAAGAGGTTTAATTGTATTGGGGTCCATCGTATCCATCATTGTGATTGGAAGACTTGTGATACGCCCAATATTACGCATTGTTGCAAAAACTGATATGCGTGAAATTTTTACGGCAGTTTCGCTGTTGATAGTTGTTGGTATATCAGCATTGATGATACAGGTTGGTCTTAGCCCTGCGCTGGGTGCATTTCTTGCGGGAGTAGTATTGGCCAATAGTGAGTACAGGCATGAGCTGGAAAGTGACATCGAACCATTTAAGGGTTTGCTGCTGGGTTTGTTTTTTATATCTGTTGGAGCTTCCATCGATTTTCATTTTATCGCCGAAAAGCTATGGACCGTAGTGGCATGGGTTTGGTTACTGATCATCATTAAAACACTGGTGTTGTTGTTGCTTGGAAAGGTATTTAAAATTGAGGCCAGGCAAAATTTCATCTTTGCATTTAGTTTGAGCCAGGTGGGCGAATTTGCTTTTGTATTGTTGTCATTTACGTTGCAGCAAAAAATATTACCAGAGACTACTGTAAATTTAATGATTGCCATTGTATCCATTACTATGGCCATTACGCCCATTTTGATGTTGCTGAATGAACGGTTGATTCTACCTCGTTTTAGTAAAGTAGTTGCACCACCCAGAGAAGCAGATGTAATAGTTGAAAAAAACAAAGTCATCATTGCAGGATTTGGTCATTTTGGTAGCACGGTAGGTCGCTTTTTAAGTGCCAACAAAGTAAATGCCACCTATCTTGATATTGACTCGGATAGGGTGGATGTGTTGAGAAGAATGGGACTCAATGTGTTTTATGGCGACGCATCCAGGGCAGATTTATTGAAGGCAGCCGGCGCAAGGGAAGCCAGCATTATTGTAATTGCCATCGATGATGCCGCAAAAAGATTGGAGATGGTAGCAACCATTAAAAAGCATTTTCCGCACCTGCACATGCTGGTGAGATCCCGTAACCGCTTTGATGCCTATAACCAAATGAATGCAGGGCTGCTGCATATTTACAGGGAAACACTGGATACCAGTATACGGGTAGGGGTAGACGCTCTGTCTATTTTAGGATTCAGAAGATATACAGCCCATCGGCTGGCCAAAACTTTTATGAAACAGGATGAGCTAAACCTAAAAAATTAGCGGCTATTCGTGACAGGGAAGAATACATCACCGAAGTAAAAAAATACATCGAAGAATTGGAATCCCTCATGCAGGGCGATAACCAATATGCAGGTGATGCCATAACCGGATGGAATGCAAAAAGTTTTAAAGAAGATTTGCCACAATAATTGAAGTGATACCGGGTTACCATTTGTTGGTCAGGCAAATACCGCGGTCACCTGCCGGTCGGCACCGCAGGTAATGATATGCCGGTCGGTACGGCAGGTCAGACCGGCTTAATTTCACACCAGCTTACAAGATCGCTATTCGCACAATCATCACCGCAGGTTAAACCGGCTTTGCCAAAACCCGGCTTAAAAAAAACGTCGTTCGCTGAATCCTCGCAGCTAGTCTGACCTTCGGTACCGACCAGCAACAAATGCTGGTCGATCATAAGCCGGTCGGCACCGCAGGTCAGACCGGCTTAACCGAAAAGCCGATAAAAAAAACGTCGTTCGCTGAATCCCACAGCTGCTCGTACCGTCGGTACCGACCAGCAACAAATGCGCACAATCATCACAGCTGGTCTTACCTTCGGTACCGACCAGCAGCACCTTCATCAGCTACGCATATAATCCACCGGCTCATTTTCATGATTGATGAATAGGCTTTGTGTTGGATAGGCAAAAGATATTTTCTTGCGTTCAAAGTTTCTGTAGATTTCAAAATTGATGGCCTGTTGCTGTTCCATAAATAAAACATAATCTCCGCTAAGAATATAATAGACAATTTCGAAGTTGAGGCTAAAATCACCAAAGCCTGAAAAATGAGCCCGGTCAAAAAGAACATCTTCTTTGTTTGATATAATCTTTTGTACCATGCCCGGTATAGATTCCAATAACTCAGGGGCTGTTTGGTAAGTAACTCCCAGGTTAAAAACGACCCGCCTTTTTTCCATGCGTTTGTAATTGTGTATCCGGGAGTCGGTGAGGTCTTTGTTGGAACATATCAGTTGTTCTCCTGCGAGGTTTCTAAGCCTTGTAGTTTTGATCCCAATGTTTTCTACTACGCCCATTTTATCATCCACAATGATGAAATCGCCAATTTCAAAAGGCCGGTCGAAAAGGATTACAAAATAACTAAAGAGGTCGCCCAAAATTGTTTGGGCGGCCAATGCAATGGCTATACCGCCAATACCCAATCCTGCTACGATGGTAGTAATATTGTAGCCCATATTATCGAGTAAAAATATAATTCCCATGATCCAGATTAGTGTCTTTGCAATAATCAGTATACCTCTTACCTGTTTCAGTTTGGTATCGCCATCCTCCTTTGTTTTAAGAAAACTAAGAATAGAATATTGCAGGGCTGCGGTGATTGATTTAAGGATAAAAAAAGTAAACACCATCAAAAGCATCGTGCTAAAAATACTGGTGGTTTTGGGTGACAATTTCAGCCAGTGAATTCCTGTATAAATTGCGATTACATATAAAATGGGAATGAGGGATTTTTCCACCAGTGATACCAGGAAATCATCAAATGAATTGCTCGTATTTTGCGACCATTTTTTTAACAGAACCAATGCGAATGATTTGATCAATCGGATAAGAATGAACCCGCCAATAATGATTGCAATTGCAGTCAGCCAGTCGATCAGTGTGTTGCCAAAATATACCGTGTTCCAAAATGTGTTCATACAATTCATTTTTTAAAAAAAGATAGCTGCGTAAAAATGCCGGGTTAGGTTTTCCGTAAAGCAACACTTTTTTTATGATTGGTTTTTCAACCGGATTTATCTGATTGAATACTTGAAGACGGAGCTGAATCGATCCTTACTCAAATGGTGTGGCCGTAAGTATTCCGAATTTCAGGTTGGGCATATCAGTGATATGTGTACCCAATAGCCTGCTGATGGATGTTTCCTCAAACGGATTTACGAGTACGATGTCTGCCTCAATATCCCGGGCGTATTTTAAAATGTTTTTAGCGGCATTGTTGCCAAAGGCCACCTTATGATTTACTGGATAATGCAATACCTGTGAAAGGCTGCGATAGGTATCAATAAATACTTCCGACTCAACAGGATCGGGGTTTTTATTAAACATGGTTACCAGGTGTACCGTTGGCTTTTGATTGCGGGTAACGGCTGATAGCAGTGCCATTTTCCTGCCTGGTAAAAATGATCGCAGCGGCAGCACGATTGTTTTAAGTTTGGTAAGGATCGTACCGGGTGTTACATTTAAAATGGCGCATTTTGTTTCCCTTGCAATCAAACTGCAATTAAGTGCATTCGAAAAAAATGGCCAGCTATGTCCGCTCCGTTTACTAATCACAATCAGGTCGGGCTGGATCGATTTTGCCTGGTCAATGATTGTCTGCTGCACCGTCTTCCCTTTTTCAATATAGGTCTGCACTGCAATGGCCGGGTTCACCTGCTGCAGCTTTGTTTTAATTTTATCCAGTTGTGTTTTTAAATCTTCTTCTCCTATCCTCTTATCAACTTTGGGCATTACAAAAGCTCCATTTAAATCATAAGCAAATACGGTGCAGGTATTTATCTCAGCATGTAGTAAATGAATGACGGTATTTTTTGCATCAGCAAACGCAATGGCGTTGTTAACGGCTGCCTCTGTATTGACCGTGAAATCAACTGGTATCAGTATATTTTTAAAGTAGGGAAGCACGATGTAATTAGTATTTTCGTTGAATAAAATAACACAGCAAAATTATCAGCCATCAATTAGTTGGGGGTTAAAATAAGATTAGAATATTATTAGAAAGGGCGTACATTCCAGTGGCATTGGTTATTTTTGAATTAATAAAGTTTTATAATTTATCAATGGAAGAAAGAAAGATTTTAGTCATAGAAGATGAGAAGAAAATAGCAGATACTTTGAAATTTGGTTTATCTGAACATGGTTATTATGTAGAGGTAGCGTATGATGGTAATATCGGGCAGCGCATATTTCTAGCTCACGCCTTCGACCTGGTAATTCTTGATATCAATATGCCTGGTATGAATGGCTTCGACTTGTGTAAAGTTATTCGCCAGCAAAATAGCCATATCCCAATTATTATGCTCACCGCAATGGGGCGGTTAGAAGATAAGGTAGAAGGCTATGATTCAGGAGCAGATGATTACATGGTGAAACCATTTGAGTTTAAAGAGTTGTTGTTAAAAATACGGGTAATGTTAAAGCATGTGCTGCAGCAGCATTTGCCGGTAGGAACAAGGCTGGTAGCGGCTGATCTTGAAATGAACCTGGATACGATGGAAGTGGAAAGGGCGGGCAATAAGATCAATCTTACCGCAAAGGAATTTCAATTACTGGAGTATATGTTGCGCAATAAAAACAGGGTGGTATCCAGGGCAGACATTGCCATCAACGTATGGGATACCGATTTTGACAGCAATACCAATGTGATTGATGTGTACATCAGTTATCTTAGAAATAAGATTGATAAAGGCCACGAATTTAAACTGATTCAAACACAGGTGGGTACAGGATATATTTTAAAAGAAAAAGTCCACTAATGCCGGTAAAAATTAGAATTACACTGTTTTTTACCATGATTGTATTTTTAATACTTACAATCGTATGTCTTTCTATTTACTATATCACCTTTAATAACCGGGAGAAGAATTTTAGAATCCGGCTTACCAACCGTGCTGTAACGACTGCCCGATTGTTGAACCAGGAAGACATTTTCAATAAAGAGCTGGTGCAAAAAATTGATGCGGCTACTTCTGTTGCCATGTTGGATAAAACCATCCAGGCTTATGATTACACGGGTAAAAAGATTTACCTGTATGCAGATAATACGTCAGATACTATTGCAGTAAGTAAAGAAATACTGCAGGAAGTTAAAGAAAAGAACTTTGTGTATTTTAAAGTTAAAAGAAAGGATGCTGTTGCTTATAATTATGTCAAGGGCTCCCGGCCAACGATCGTTGTTGCAGCTGCTTTTGATCCCGATGGACTTAATAATCTTTTAGAACTTCGCAATATTTTGCTGTTGTGCTTTTTTGGAGGCATCCTCATCACGGTTGCAGTTGGTTACTTTTTTTCAAAAGGATTATTACTACCCATCAAAAAGATTGCCGATGAAGTAAACGCAATCGGTGCCCGGAATTTAACAAAGCGAATCAAATCTATTGAGCAGAATGATGAATGGAATTACCTGGCACATACCATCAATGTATTGTTAAACCGGCTGGAAGAAAGTTTTGATACACAAGGAAGGTTCATTGCCAATGCATCGCACGAATTATCAACGCCACTAACATCCATATTTAGCCAGTTGGAAGTCTCTCTTCAAAAAGACAGGGCAGCAGGGGAGTACCGGCAGGTAATGCAATCTGTGCTGGAAGATGTACATCATTTAAACAAACTTACCCAAACCCTGCTACAGTTCGCTAAAGCATCGGGTACCTCCGGCGGAATTGAAATTAATTTGGTGCGGATTGATGAAATACTATTGCGCATGCCGGGTGATATGGCCAAGCTCAATAAGGAATATCATGTTACTATTTTGTTTGATGATTTACCAGCGGAAGAAGAGAAATTACTCGTATTTGGCAATGAAGGATTATTATTTATTGCCATTAAAAATCTTGTAATCAATGCCTGTAAATATTCTGAAAATCAGTTGGCTACCTGTTCGCTTTCGGTGCAGCAGGATGATATTTATATTGCAATAACCGATACCGGGAAAGGCATTCCAGCGGAAGCGCTGCCGCATATTTTTCAGCCATTTTACAGGGCCGACGAAAGTAGAAAAGAAGCGGGCTTTGGCCTTGGTTTGCCCCTGGCAGATCGTATCGTAAAATTACACAAGGGTACAATCAGCGTTCAATCAGTACCTGACCAGGGAACCAGCTTTACGATCGTGTTACCAGTGGCGTTGAAGAATCTTCACCAGTAAGGTCGAGCGTAATGTTAATCTGTAGGAACAGGCTGACTGATATACCTTCTTACAAGGTGGAATCAGCAGATGAAAGATTCAAGAATCCTTAACCAACCATCAACCATTCACCATCAACCGCCAATCCTCAACCATCAACCATCTCTAACCATATTCTAATCCGCCTTTAATTGACTGTTAACAACATCACCCGATCTTGCAGCCCATGGCAAAAAATATCACTGTGATTGGAGGAGGAAGTTGGGCTACAGCGTTGGTTAAAATATTTTCAGAATGCGAAATGGAGGTCACCTGGCTCGTTAGAGATCACCAACAGGCATACCAGATTATGCAAACCGGAAGTAATCCAAGATACCTGAGTTTTGCCAGTCTTAATATCAAATGCATCAACGCAGTAACTGATATGGAGTGGGCGCTTAAACAATCGGAAGTTATTTTATTTGCAGTGCCATCCGCCTATTTGAAGCAGGTAGTTGACGGCATTGAGCCGGAATGGCTGCTGGATAAACAACTGGCCGTTTCCATCAAGGGAATTGTAAAAGGTACAGGAATGACTCCAGGCCGGTTTTT
>JBBQQP010000135.1:0-8594 GCA_038215675.1 Chitinophagales bacterium
CTGGTTCAACGATAAAACTTATGAAGTAATTGCCCGAAATTATTCGTTGAGCTACGATGCCGGCGTGTATGATTTTAAGGTACAGATGGAAGTAAAGATGACACATGCAGGAGAGTTGCTGGTACCTTCACTGATCAAATACAACGGCAACTGGAAAGCGATATTTAAAAAACGGGAGAGGGGCGTTTTTACAGCAACTTTGTTTGATTTTAAAACTATCCCCGATCCCCGCTAGCCAGCGGGGATTTAGTTGAAGTGAATATTTTAATACTAAACTCTTATATTATTTTTAGAGAAAGGGTATGCTGTTCGTAGAACTCTCCACTTGGAGAACGTTGCGATCGGTCATCGAATTGCCGCTTCGCCATTTCATTACTACAAGTGTGTATTTAACGCACTTGTGACGCACTTCTTCCGAATAACAAGCGAAGGAAATATAGATATTATTAGGCGATTGCAAGCCCTTCTACAGGCGCAGAATTTGTCCTGTATCTACCTTGTTATTACTTTACATAACGTTTAAAGCAGTTTAAAAGAAAAAAATTACTTTATATCCTCATCCCTAAAGGTTAATGTTATTTTAGTTAAGACTGAAGGCCTGCCCGTAGGGGCAATATGTGGGTAGCATAAGTGTCTGTCAGTTTGAATTTCGTTCCGATAGGAACGTTATATGAATTGAGTTTAATAAAATATATAACGTTCCTATGGAACGCCTGTTCAATTGGTTTGAATTTTCTACCCATTTATTCCGATGGAACAAAAAATGCCTAACTAAATGACCTTGCCCTGATGGCGACAGGGTTTAAATGACCACTCTCACCAATCCCTTCAAATATTCCTCATTAATTGCAGCGCCCAAACCCGGAGTGTCGGGCACTGTAATTACTCCTTTACTATCGTAGGTAATGCCGCCTGTTACCGGGTCTTCAACAAACATCAACGGGGTATCAAAATCGAAATACACAATGGCGTCGCTTGCCAATGCCAGATGTGCCGCTGCGGTAAATGCGAGTCTGGATTCTAAAAAGCCGCCCAACTGTATATCGATATTGTTATCCTCCGCAATTTTTATGATTTTTAAAGCCTTAAAAATGCCGGATGATTTACCCAGTTTCACATTCAACGAATCGCAGGCCTGCAGATCAATCAAACGCCTTGAATCATGATGGTCGCAGCAGGATTCGTCGGCCATTATTTTAATGGGGCTTTGCTTTCTTATATTGGCCAGTTGCACATAATTCCATCTTGGTATGGGCTCTTCGCAATGCTGAATATTGTAGGGCGCTAAATCGTGTAATATGCTAATAGCGGTAGAAACATCCCAGCCCTGGTTGGCATCGATTCTTATTGGTATTTCCATGCCTACGGCTTCTCTAATCATCCGAATCCGTTCGACATCTTTTTCGTGCTGTCCCAACTTAACCTTGATCACCTGGAAACCATTGCCTTTTATTTTTACCGCATCGTCCGCCATCTTTTGTGGATGATCGATGCTTACGGTGTAATCAGTTATAATTTCTTTGGATTTACTTCCGCCTAAAAATGAATACAATGGCAGGCCGGCATCCTGTGCTGCAATATCATACAAAGCAATGTCAAAGGCACTTTTAATACTGCTGTTGGCATAAATTACGCTGTCCATCAAGGCGGCGCAGGCTTCAATATTCAACGAATTTTTACCTTTTAAAATCTGGGCCAAATATTGTGCTACCACAAAACAGGTATCCATACTTTCGCCGTTAATTGTCATAAATGGACTGCATTCTCCATACCCTGTCATTCCATTGCTGGTATTGATTTTTACAATTACATTTTCGGCGTGGGTTAATATTCCCAGCGAAATTTTAAAGGGCTCTTTTAACCGAATGGGTGATTTGTATATTTCGATTGATTGGATGGTTTGCATGGGATGTTATTCTCCTTTGTGTTAGAAATGATCAAATAAAGTTATTAGCGACGCTTTAATTTCCGGCTAAAAAACCTGGCAGATTTTTACAAGTCCAGTTCTGCGTTTAATAATTCTTTCGGATTTTCTTCATTTTTATCAGCAACTAAAGGCAATGCTGAAAAGCGTTTTATCTTTCCGGCAAACTTCCGCTTTAGTACATCCTGTACCGGAATGTTATCCAGCTTGCTTTCAAGCCACGAAATAATGTCGAGGTAAATAAAAGCCCTTGTTTCAAAACGGTTGTTTTGCAGCGCTTTTAATTTCACCAGTAATTTTTGCAGTTCGGGTTTAATATCTCTTACCGAAACATGAAAACTGGTACGGATGAATTTAAATATTTCTTCTTCTACCACACTCAGGTTGCGCATTTTGGCCATAAAACGATACACCGACTTTATCAGGTGATCCAATATATCTTCATTTCCTAACTCGTAATGTGCAATCAAATGCAGTAGGCGGCTGTAGCATTGCAGATCGGTTCGCAAGTCTACTTTCCAGTTGATGATTTTGTTTAGGTAGTCAATTGCTTTTTCGTAATCGCCGCTACCAAAATACAGGCATGCAATTTTGTAATAAAAAACAAGTATGCGGTGACGGTCGAGGTAGATTTCGTACTCTTTAATCTTTTTTTCAATTCCCGGTATCAATACAAGTCCTTCTGTGAAACTACCTTCCAGAAAATGTTTATTAAAATGCGAAATGGTGCTGTAAACAAAACATAGTATCCGATTATTCACATTGTTTTTAACAAGGTCGCTCTCGCAGAATTCGTCAAATAAAGCCAAAGTTTCTGACAGTTTTTTATAGTTGCCCAGGTCAAAATGCGAGCCCATCAGGTTGTGCATCCCCTTAATATAGTGGCCGGTTTCAATCTCCAGCATAAAGGGCTCCTCTTCAAAAAGGTTTACCCATTTTTGAGTATAACGGTAATATTGTAAAAAATCCTGGCGAATAAAAGCATTCCAGCAATAGCTTTGGTAGAGGTATAACCGCTGGTAAAAGCTGGTGCAGGCAGTAGTTTTATCTCCCAATCGGGTAATAAAGAAATCCTGCACCTCCTGCGTTTCTTCCTCGTTCCGGCTATGGCCGTTTTTAATATACCAGCTATAGAGTTGCAGGGAGAGGTTTGACAATTGTGAAACCAGCGCCAGGCTATCACTTACCTCATCAGACTCCAGGCTCAAATGGTCTGCCCTGTCCTGCATGCTTCGGGTGATGTAAAGCGCTTCAATCTTTTTTTCAAAAAACAACACTTGCTGCAGGTAGGTAAACTGGTTATGGATTTTGGCCTGCTCCTTCAGGCGGTCCAACACTTTGAGACTTTGGTGATACAACCCTTTATTGTATAGAATACGGGCATAATCCATTTGTTCGTGCAAGGCAATATCAATGCTTTCAATGTTGATCAGGCGCAGGCTGCTCAGGATCTGTTTGTATAAATGAGCCTTTAGATTACTTAGCTGCTGTTTTTTAATACCCTCATTTCTTTTTAGTAAAACCGTTTCGTCGTAGGATTCCATCTTATCCATTGCATCAAACAATTGCACACTTTTTAGTTCGTCTGATGAGGAGTTTCGGGTAACATACAACTTGAAATTGCGTTTTTCGCTCTTCTCAAGTGACTTTATAAGCTGAAATAAGGGGTCTGTACTCCTGTTGGGCATCGTAATTTGATTTCTTTAAATTCCTTACTGGTTGTGTGTTTCAGACAAAATCAGGGGGTTTATAAAACGTAATGTTGGTAACAATTTGATAACCTGAACCAGCATTATGCTGCTATATTCGTAACTCAGGGTAATCAAAGAATCTATAACACAGAATTTAATTAACCTGATTTATCTCAATATACAATTTCTATGGCAGATAACAAGATACACATTTTCGACACTACACTCCGCGACGGAGAGCAGGTACCCGGCTGTAAACTGAACACCAACGAAAAAGTTGAATTGGCTTTAAGGTTAGAAGAACTGGGTGTCGATATTATAGAAGCTGGCTTCCCCATCTCTTCGCCCGGCGACTTTAGTTCGGTAAATGAAATATCTAAAATCATTACCAATGCCACTGTGTGCGGATTAACCCGGGCGGTACGAAAAGATATTGAAGTAGCCGGCGAAGCGTTGAAATATGCCAAGCGGCCAAGAATTCATACCGGAATCGGAACATCTGACCTTCATATAAAAGCAAAATTCAATTCCAACAGAGGAGATATTTTAGAAAGGGCGATACAATGCGTTAAGTGGGCCAGGAACTTTGTAGATGATGTAGAGTTTTACGCAGAAGATGCCGGCAGAACTGACAATGGTTACCTGGCACAAGTAATAGAAGCTGTTATAAAAGCCGGTGCCACGGTTGTAAATATCCCGGACACAACGGGCTATTGCTTACCACATCAGTACGGTGAAAAAATTGCATACCTGATAAACAACGTTCCCAATATAGATAAGGCGATCATTTCCTGTCATTGCCACAATGACCTTGGACTGGCAACAGCCAATTCCATCGCAGGCATCATTGGTGGGGCAAGACAAATAGAATGTACGATCAATGGAATTGGCGAGCGGGCGGGTAATACTTCATTGGAAGAAGTGGTGATGATCATTAAACAACACAAAGAGATGGATTTTCATACCGGCATTAACGCAAAATTATTAAATCCGATGAGTTTGTTGGTTGCAGAAACCATGCGCATGCCGGTACAATGCAATAAGGCCATTGTTGGTTCCAATGCTTTTTC
Organism: Chitinophagales bacterium; assembly: GCA_038215675.1. Classification (GTDB taxonomy): domain Bacteria; phylum Bacteroidota; class Bacteroidia; order Chitinophagales; family Chitinophagaceae; genus Ferruginibacter. The sequence continues at coordinate 4,686 of JBBQQP010000135.1, forward strand.
GCATTCTTCCGGTATTCACCAGGATGGATTTTTGAAAGAGGCATTAACATATGAAATTATTAATCCGGTTGACGTAGGTGCGGAGGCTTCTAAAATCGTCTTGACTGCAAGAAGCGGAAGAAGTGCACTGGCGCATCGTTTTCATAAATTAGGCTATTCCTTTGATAGAAATGATATTGATGCTTTGTACCAGGAGTTTTTGATGGTAGCAGATAGCAAGAAAGAAGTAATGGAAGAAGATTTGAATGCAATGGCGAAAGCTTATAATAAAGCGGTTCCAGCATAGTTATCAGGTTGATAGTTGCTGGTTGAAGGTTGAAGGTTGATGGTCGCAAAGCGGTCGGTACCGCAGCTAAGACCGCTGGCTCAAGGTTGATGGTTGCTGGTTAATTCTGCCTTATAGATATAAACCTTCACGTAGCTCATATATAATAAAATAATAAAAGCAAATAATCCAACTCCCTCTTTAAATAATTGAACATTTAATTACATGATAAAAAACATTGCAGTAATATTAGGAGACGGCATCGGGCCCGAAGTAACGCAGCAATCTATTAAAGTATTGGATACCGTTGCTGAAAAATTCGGACACGAATTCATTTATGATTACTGCCTCATGGGAGCGGTCGCCATTGATCAAACCGGCAATCCATTGCCGGATGAAACTATTGAGGTTTGCTTAAACAGTGACGCAATTTTATTTGGTGCCATTGGCCATCCAAAATACGATAACGACCCGACTGCCAAAATAAGGCCTGAACAAGGTTTACTTAAATTAAGAAAATCATTGCAATTGTTTGCCAATATCCGTCCGGTAACGGCTTATACATCTTTACATCATTTATCACCCTTAAAAAGCAATTACCTGGAGCAGGTAGACTTTATCATCTACCGGGAATTAACCGGCGGTATTTATTATGGCGAAAAGCAAACCAATGAAGACCAAACCTGGGCTTCGGATGGTTGTGTTTATACAAAGGAAGAAGTTGAACGCATTGCACATCTTGCTTTTCAGGCAGCACAACATCGTAAAAAGAAACTGACGCTGGTAGATAAAGCGAATGTGTTGGAAACATCCAGGCTGTGGCGAAAAGTGCTGCAGGAAATGGCGGGCCAATACCCCGATGTGAAGCTGGAATTTTTGATGGCAGACAATGCAGCCATGCAAATAATATTGAATCCAAAACAGTTCGACATCATACTAACCGATAATTTATTTGGTGATATTTTAAGTGATGAAGCAAGTGTAATCAGTGGGTCTTTGGGACTGTTGCCTTCAGCATCTATTGGTAATTCAAACGCCATGTTTGAACCCATTCACGGTTCTTATTCAAAAGCAACCGGAAAGGATATTGCCAATCCGCTGGCCTCTATTTTATCCGCTGCCATGATGCTTGATTATTTTAATTTAAAGCAAGAAGCAATTTTGGTAAGAGAAGCAGTGGCGTGGACGATTGCTCATTTATTTGTAACAAAAGACATTGATCCAATTAATTTTTATTTTACATCTACCGTTGGTGAATTGGTTTGTGATTATGTAAGTGGAAGAATAACCGGAGATATCCACCAGGAGAATATAGAGTTGAGAAAATCAACCATTATTTAGAAAGAAGGCAAAAAGCTCATGGCCTAAGGTAAGTACAAACCTTAAACCTTAAACTTCAAACCATCAACCTCCTAAAATAGTTCTTTGTTTTTTAAACGTTCACAGGTACATTTGCAACACAACTTTTTTTATGTTGAAAGGCAAATTAAATAATGGCATCAGAAATTTATCAGCAATTCTTATTGTCGTGCTAGTCATTATTATACCTGTAACACATGGAGGAGGATATCTTATTTAGCATTACAACTAATCATAAAAAAGACCCGACTCCAAAATGAGCCGGGTTTTTTTATGTCACCAAAAAACCAAAAAGCCGGGGGCCGAAAGCAAAAATCCGAAAGCAAAAGGCAGCGGTATTGTTGGGTGGGCATTGGCGATTCGATATCGATTTTAATTAATAAAATGTAAATAAAAAAAAGGTGAAATGATTGATGGAAGTTTGGTTGGCTTTTGGAAACTGCCAACTTTTAACCATCAACCATCAACCATCAACTATCAACCTTCTCATTATGGCTACTTATTATAACGAAAACACCATTCTTTATTTAAACGGAGCATTTGTAAAAGCTACAGATGCAAAGATGGATTTGTACAGCCAGTCTTTGCATTATGGCTACAGTGTTTTTGAAGGTATTCGGTCTTACAAAACGGATAATGGTGAAACAAAAATTTTTAAACCGGTAGCGCATTTTGAACGGCTCAGAAATTCTGCAACGGCTTATAATCTTCCCTATCATTGGACGGTGGAAGAACTGGAAGCGGCTACTTACGAAGTGCTCAAACAAAATAATCTACAGGATGCTTATATCCGCCCGGTTGTATTTGCGCCGGCCAATATGAGTTTTGCTCAAAATATAGAATCGTATATCCTGATACAGGCTTGGGAAATGCAGCCTTTTTTAGGAGACAAATTATTACGGGTGATGACTTCATCCTTTGAAAGACCCAATCCAAAGGGGTTTAAAATTGAAGCCAAAGCAGCAGGACATTATGTAAACTCTATTTTAGCCAGCCAGGAAGCCAAGGCAAAAGGGTTCGATGAAGCATTGCTCACTGATATGAATGGTAATTTTGCAGAAGGGCCGGGTGCAAATTTTTTTTATGAAAAGGATGGTAAATTATTTACACCAGCTGTAGGTAATATTTTGCCAGGTATTACCAGGGCAACGGTGATTGAAATTTGCCATGAACTGGAAATACAGGTAGAAGAAAAATTGATTGCGCCCGAAGAATTGAAAGATGCAGATGCCGCCTTTTTTTGTGGTACTGCCGCAGAAGTTATTGGTTGGGAAAGCATTGATGATGTGCCATTTAAAAAGAATTGGAATGATAGTGTGGGCAAATTAATTCAGGTTGCATACAAGCAAAAGACGGTCTCCCCAACCCCTCCGACGGAGGGGCTAAAGAACAGCGTTATCCAGCTCGCAGATGAATTAGCTTAACATTAAATTATTCCAAAAAAAATAAATTATAATAAATGGACACAACAAAGAATAGCCAGGCAACTGAAAACTCCCCATTAGAAGCTGGGGAATTAAATAAATACAGCAGAACGATCACGCAGGATGTTACACAACCTGCAGCACAAGCTATGTTTTATGGCATTGGATTAACAGAGGAAGACCTCAAAAAAGGACAGGTGGGTGTGGTGAGTATGGGATATGACGGCAATACCTGCAACATGCACTTAAATGAACTGGCGCAGATTATTAAAAAGGGCGTTTGGGACGTTGATTTGGTTGGGCTTACCTTTCATACCATCGGCGTAAGTGATGGTATGAGTAATGGAACGCCTGGTATGCGATATTCGCTGGTGAGTCGGGATGTTATTGCAGATTCAATCGAAACCGTTTGCGGTGCGCAACACTATGATGCATTGATAACGGTACCTGGTTGCGATAAAAATATGCCGGGTTCGTTGATTGCAATGGGCAGGTTAAATCGTCCGTCAATTATGGTTTATGGTGGTTCCATTGCAGCGGGTCATTATAAAGGACAGGATTTGAATATTGTATCTGCCTTTGAAGCACTCGGGCAAAAAATGGCAGGTAATTTAGAGGAAGAAGATTTCTTAGGTATTGTAAAACACAGTTGCCCCGGAGCGGGCGCCTGTGGCGGAATGTACACCGCTAACACCATGAGCAGTGCGATTGAAGCATTGGGTATGAGCCTACCTTATTCTTCCAGCAATCCGGCTTTGAGCGAAGCAAAAAAAGCGGAATGTGTAAGTGCAGGCAAGGCTATCCGTCACCTGATGGAAATGGATATAAAGCCTGCTGATATTATGACGAGAAAGGCATTTG
>JBBQQP010000136.1:0-8527 GCA_038215675.1 Chitinophagales bacterium
CATAATAGCGGTTGAATGATGCAGAGTATAATATGTAGGTATAGTAAATCATATCAATCGCATAAAAAAAGCCTGTTATTAATAACAGGCTTTTAAACGTACTCGGGATGGGAGTTGAACCCACACTCGCCTTACAGCGAACAGGATTTTAAGTCCTGCGTGTCTACCAGTTCCACCACCCGAGTAAACACATTTAATATTTTAAACTAATTTCTAAATTAACAGCATTCAACTTACTTCGAATCCCGATTTTTATCGCGACGTGTCTACCAGTTCCACCACCCGAGTGACACTGCCGGATAAACCGCCGAAAAAAAATTTTAATCTATTCCGTATTACCGGAGGTAGAAAAAAAAAGCAGATAACAAAAGCTATCTGCTTTAAACCTAGGAGCGAAAGACCGGGCTCGAACCGGCCACCCCGACCTTGGCAAGGTCGTGCTCTACCAAATGAGCTACTTTCGCGTTATTGTTAAGAACTTATTTTGTTTTTTGGAGTGCAAAAATAGGGTTTGTTTCGACACAACAAAATTTTTTATTTGTACACCGGATTGTACAATGTATTTTCCGGAACATTAACAGCTGGCTTCCCTTTGTAACGATGACTGTACATACTCATGCATCCGCCCAAAATAAAAGCTACTACTAAAAATATCTGGCAAAACCAGAGAAAACGTGAAGATGATACCCAGTTGTGAGCGAAATCTTTGTCTGAATTGTCTATTACTTCGTATTCCATAATTTGCTATTTGCGAGGGCAAAAATAAGTAAAGTGGCTCAAAGAAAAATTATTTGCGCTTAACAATTTCAGAAAACTTTTTTTTGCCTTTTACAAAGTGTTGCCATACCAACGACGAAGGATACCAGCCGCTCAGATTAGAGGTATGGTTAGCAAGAAAAACATTTCCCTTTTTATTGGACAACAACCATTTATAAAAATGTAAATGCGCTTTTAATATCGCTAAAAAGAAGCCGGCATTACCACTCAACAGGCCTTTTAAAGCTGCTACACCATCCAATATCATCCGGCCTGCAATGGTAAAAACAGCCTTCGAAACAGGCATATTTTTAACCACCATCACCAGGTTATTTCTAAAATTTAAAAATGTTTTCAGGCTATTTTCTTTTGCCAAAGTGCCACCACCAACATGGTACACAACCGAAGCCGGTTGCACAAACACTTTATAGCCCGCCAATTGTAACCGCCAGCAAAAATCAATCTCTTCCTGATGTGCAAAAAAGAACTCATCCAGTCCGCCCACCATATGATAGGTTTCAGCTTTTACAAAAAGGGCGGCACCACTTGCCCAAAAACAAGCCTCGGCAGTATCATATTGACCCTGGTCTTTTTCCAGCACATCAAATATCCGGCCCCTCGCAAACGGGTAGCCCAATTCATCAATCCAACCGCCACATGCTCCGGCAAATTCAAAATCGCCGCGGTTGTTATAACTCATTATTTTAGGCTGGCAGGCCGCGATGGCTACATCGTTTTCCATTAAAGCAATCACCGGTTCTATCCAGCCCGGCGTTACCTCCACATCGTTGTTCAGTAAAACATAATAGTCGCTCTGCACCTGCTGCAGCGCAGTGTTATATCCTTTGGCAAAGCCTTCGTTGCTGGCATTGATAACCATTTCTACTTCCGGAAAATGCGCTGTTAAAAAAGCAACCGAGTCATCTGTAGATGCATTGTCCGCCACAATTATACGCTTATTTACGTAGGTGGAAGCCAATACAAAAGGGAGAAATTTTTGCAGTAATTTTTTGCCATTCCAGTTTAAAATAACAATGGATACAAGGGGAGCGTTTTTAATACCAGCCATATCAAGTGCATCGGCATCGTTGCGTCGCAATCCGTTCATCTTTATTACTACTATTTAGCTTTAATTACAATTTTCACAAACATACTCCATTTCTTTTTGCGCATTTCTTATTTCTTAATTTACATTTGATGCAATGATCACACAATTATTTAACTGGCGCTCAGCACTGGCAATTGTAGCCATTGCTATCGTTTCGGGTACGGTTTTTTATTCCAATTACCTTTCACAGAAAATTGCGGCGGATGAAAGAGAAAAAGTAGATGTGTGGGTTCAATCGCTTAAAACAAGGGCCGAGGCCACAGAGCAGGTAGCGCTTGATTTAACCTCTATCATCACTTCCAAAAACACTACCATTCCCATTATTGAAACAGATGAACACGACAACCCATCCGGGCAGGCTTTAAACCTGGATACCTTCGAATTGAAAAGCGATACCGGCTACTTACGCAAAAAGGTGAAAGAATTTAAAAAGCAAAATGATGCTATCATCGTGGAGGTGAGTAAAGAACCCTTCATCATTAACAAATATTATTTCGGCGATTCAAAATTGCTAAAAGAAGTTCGGTATTACCCGCTGATACAAATCTTAATCATCGCCTTGTTTATCATCATTACCTTAACCGCCATTTCACTTCGCAATAAATCAACTCAAAACCAGGTATGGGCGGGCATGGCAAAAGAAACAGCCCACCAGCTGGGCACCCCACTCTCCTCCCTGCAAGGCTGGGTAGAGTTATTAAAAGAAACCCATGGCAGCGAAAAAATAGCCGGAGAAATGATCAAGGACGTAGACCGGCTAAAACTGGTAAGTGATCGCTTTGGCAAAATAGGCAGCACACCGCATCTGGAGGAAATAAATATAGTGGCACAAATAGAAAACATGGTAGCTTATATCAAAAGAAGGGCTTCTGAAAATGTAAATTTTAGTATTTACAGTTCCAATGAAAAGGACATCACGGCAATGATCAGCGGGCCACTTTTTGACTGGGTGATTGAAAACCTGTTAAAGAATGCGCTTGACGCTATGGAAGGCAAAGGCAGCATACAGGTAAAAATAAAAAATGAAGTAGCCTCCATTATCATAGATGTGATAGACACTGGCAAGGGCATCAGCAAACAAAATGTGACCAATGTTTTCAAACCCGGTTTCACCACCAAAAAGCGTGGCTGGGGCCTCGGACTAAGTTTATCCAAAAGAATCATAGAACAATACCACAAAGGCGAATTATCTGTAAAAAATTCCGAACCGGGGAAAGGAACCACCTTTAGAATTGTTTTAAAAAAATAAATGCAAACGGCCATATTAACTATCCAGCAACATATTTATGTTTCCTGTTAATTCAATTCGCCCTGCAACAATTCAGGAACTTTTTTAATTAGTGTAATTCATATAATTAGTGTTTTACATTCGTGAAATTCGTACCCAAAATTCGTGTAATCCTTGATTTTTATTCCCCTAAAGTTTTTACATTTGCATTCCTCACCATAAATGGTACATAGATAATTTACCGATCAGTTGCGGCGATGGCGAAATTGGTAGACGCACTACCTTGAGGTGGTAGCTCCCGAAAGGGCGTGGGAGTTCGAATCTCCTTTGCCGCACACAAAAACCTTTCTTTTTGGAAAGGTTTTTTCATTTCTACCGATCTGTATGCTGCAATGAGCAATTTGCCAAACCGCGACCGTGCAACCATCACTTTACCAAACATTGCTTAACACCCAGGAAATACAATTACCCTCAAAAAACAACAGGTGTACCCGCAAATCGATTTCGCCATCTTTCAATATTTTGCAATGGGCAAGGCCTACATTATCATCTATTTCTATTTTTACGATGGGCAGGTGTTTTATAAAATCTACTTCACTACTGCCCTGCCACTTAAACAAACTTTCTTTTATGCTCCAGGCGGCCGTTAATAATTTTTCGCAAAATAGTGCGTAGGGAAAATTCGGCACATTTTGCAATAGCAGTAGCTCTTCTTCGGATAAAAACTTATGTTTTACTTTATCTACCTTGTGGGTAACCATCTCTACATCTACCCCTACCCTGTGATCGGAACTAACAAGCACAGTTGCATATTTTCCACAGTGCGAAATTGAAAAATGATAAGCTTCGTTGGCTAAAAATGGTTTACGGGTGTCTGCAATTCTAATCAGATCGTAGGGGAAACCGGGGTACAATTCCTTTAATAAATACCTGCCTGCCAGGTGTTGCAATCTTTTATTGGGATGGGTAATTTCCCGTTGCAACGGAACATGGGCCAGAAAAAACTCTTCCGGCTCGGCTATATGCCAAACCCCTAATTTTGTTGTAGGGTTAATATTTTGTTGATAAACCAGCGGCATAAAACGATCCCTTATTTTTGATTGTTGATTTTTGAATGAATATTTTTCCAGGTAGCTAATTTGCTAATTTGATAATGTGCTAATTTAAGGATTCATGCGTTAGCCTGTAATGTTTTAATTCAACCATTAGCGAAGAACAATATTTAACCATCATAATTCAACCATTAACATTAATCAAACAACTATGATATTAAGCGACACAAGAATTCTAGAAGAAATTGAAAATGGCAGTATCAAAATAGTTCCCTACAGCAGGGAATGTCTTGGCAGCAACAGTTATGATGTGCATTTAGGCAAGTTTCTGGCTACCTATACAAATAAAGAACTGGATGCAAAAAAGCACAATACAATAGAACATTTTGAGATACCGGAAGAAGGAATCGTGCTCCATCCCCATGAATTTTATCTGGGCGTAACAGAAGAATATACCGAAACACATGCCCATGTTCCCTTCCTGGAAGGTAAATCCAGCACCGGCCGCCTTGGCATTGATATACACGCTACAGCGGGCAAAGGTGATGTAGGTTTTTGCGGCAACTGGACGCTGGAAATTTCTGTAAAACAGCCGGTAAGGGTTTACGCCGGTATGCCAATTGGTCAATTAATCTACTTCCCGGTGGATGGGCAGATTGAAATAAAATACAACCAGAAGAAAAATGCCAAATATAGCGGTCAACACCATAAGCCAGTGGAAAGCATGATGTGGAAAAATGCCTTTTAGTACCGGTTGCCTTTCTGTTTGGAAATGTAATAAGGTAAAAATTATCCTACTTCCGTTAACTTGCCATGGTGAACTATTGTTGTATCCTAATAAAAGCTGATTTTTGCTTACCCTTTATTAAATGTTATCTGTTATTCAATGCTATCAATGAAACGTACAATCCGGCTCCGGCTTTTCCTTTGCATCATGGGGATTACGATAGCTTGTGTTGATTCGCTGGCTCAATTACAGCCCGAAGTTGCCGATTCATTTTTCAATTTTATCAAAGCAAATCAAACCCGGTCATCCATTTACATCTCAAAGGATGACAGCACCGTTGCTCACCTGAATGAAGAAAAACTGATGCCGCTTGGCAATACTGTAAACATAATGGTAGCAGTTGAATTTGCTTTGCAGGCAAGCGCCAACATCATAGACAAAGACGCCCGTGTTTCACTGAATGAATTGGACAAATACTACATCCCTGAAACAGACAGCGGCGCCCATGAAGCCTGGATCGATTACGAACGACTTAAAAATAATATTTTACGTGACAGTATTTCGCTGATTGAAGTAGCCAGGGGTATGACCATGTTTAACAGCAATGCCAATGCCGAGTACCTGATGGATTTACTTGGTTTTGATAACGTAAAAAACAATCATCGGCTATTTGAGTTAAGAAATCATACGGCTATGTTTCCGTATGTATCTTCTCTGTTTTTATTTCAGAATCTTGGCAGAATGAAGGAGGCGAAATTATTAAGGGAAATAAATAAACTTTCAGAGGAAGAGTACTGTAGGTATGCATTTATCTTTCATCAGCAATTGAAAGATGAACCTGACTTTAAATCAAACTTTCGTATTGGTAGGCTAACGCCTAAACTGCTTAAAATCTGGAGTGATCATTTAACCGCATCTACCACAAAAGAATATGTGCAATTGGTTAAAATATTGAATAACCGGAAATTTTTAAATGAAAATGCCTACGGTATTATTGCAGAAATAATAGAATTTCCCATGGAAAAGGAACAATTCCAGGGCATATTTAAGCAATATGGTGGCATGGGTGGCAATACCGGATTTGCATTAACCCAGGTGATTTATTTCACCTCCAAAGAAAATATGAAAATGGAAATGGCCATCTTTTTCAACGACCTAATCCCTTCGGAGGAGCGAAAGTTGAAAAAATGGTGGTATTCTTTTGAAGCGCAGGTTATTTTTGATGAAGACTTTCGAAATAAATTAAAATTTTAAAACCCTTTTTAAATTCTTTTACATAACCAAATAATGCCTTTTGATTTTTGGCTGTAAGATGATTCAATTAAGGCTCCCGGTTTTTAATTCAATTTCCAGATATAAAAATTTAATAAGGCAGCAAAACTTACCCAGCTAATATAAGGAACCAGCAGCCATGCAGCTAAGGGCGATATTTTACCAAACCAAAAGATTGTAAAAAGGATCATCAGCCACATGGCAATTATTTCTACAAATGCCCAACCAGGCTGGTGTGCATAAAAGAAAATAAATGACCAGAAAAAATTTAACAGCAGCTGGACTGAGAATAAAATGACGGCAGTTTTTTTAATTACTTTGTCGGCTTCCTTTCGCCAAACGAGGTACAATGCAATTCCCATCATAAGATATAGAGCCGTCCATACGGGGGCAAATAACCAATTAGGTGGATTAAAGGGAGGCTTATTGGCAATTACATACCAGCCTTTTACACCCGTGGATGTGAAAAACCCGGCAACTGCGCCCACCATTAATGGAATTGTAATAGAGATGATCAATTTCATAGCCTAATGTACGAAGAAACACTACGAGCGCTGAATTTAAAAATCAAATTTTCTTAAATTTTTTTTGATAAGCAATTAAAAAACCAGTTACCTCATCATAACTTAACAGACCTGAAGGTTGCTCATTGCTTTCCAGAAATTTACCGTAGCCCCAACGTACCAACGGTTCAACCGGGTTCCTATGCCTGTTGTTGAATTGTCGCCATTCCTTCAAGTCAGCCTTGACTGGTGGAAGCAACTCATTTGCAAAAGCTCTGGCGGCAGATGAATCTGTTTGATAAAGATTGCGGTTGGCGTACAAAAAAAGATCGAGATAAACGGAGTACTGAAAAGACTCATCCTTAGAGGAGGCAGCCGCCAGATAGCCAACAAAATTTGCTTCATTTTCTTTGGCGTAACCCAGCTGATGGGCAATTTCGTGACAACAGGTGTAGGGTTGCAAAAATTTGGGTACCGAAGTATTTACCTGGCCTTCGCCAGTAAAAGGATTGTAGTACCCGAGGAAACCAACATAATTTCCTACCCACCCCCACATCGATCTCTTTATAGAAGCTGGTTTATAATTTAAAAAAACATATTGTTTATTTAACTCTACATAAGCTTCTTCCGATCGGTGAAATAATTCTTTCCGGCTCATTGCCGCTGGTGCTTGCTTTATAAGCAAGGTATTTGCCGCATTCGTCTTTTGAAGTAATAATTCATTCAGGTTTTTCAACTCGGCAACTGTATATTGCTCAATTACCAGTCCTAACTGACTGGAAATCCCCCGTCTGTTATAATTGATTCCCCATAATAAATTGAATACGATGTAAACAGAAAGAAAAACAACGGTTGTTCGTAGAATCCTGCGAATAATCCTGCCGGGGAGTTGCTTCGGTTTACGTATCAACCTTACTAGCTTAAAAATCCATGCAATCAACCAAAGTATAACCGCACCATACAAAACATCGCCTAGGCTAAAGGGCAGCCAACCAAAAAGATATCTCAAAACCAGCGATATCTTAGGGTAAAAACCAGTAGAATAATGCGCCTCTACCCGAAAGGCATCTGCTGAAAAGAGACGAATTGAAATGGCGATAACAAAAAGAATAAAAATTAAAATCCAATATTTTTTGTAGTTCATACCTTCTAAAAATAACGAAAAACAGGTTTCGCTGGAAAAGCAAGGCAACTTTTCTATAAATTTTGTTTTAAATAACCGTAAAATTCCTACCTTCGCCGTCCTTTAAACCGGAGGTAATGGGAAAAAGAAGGGAATTTGAAATAGCGTTTGTAGGGTTGAAGCCCGGGATACATGAGTTTACTTATGAAGTAGACGACCAGTTTTTTGCAGAAGTTGAATCAAGAGATTTTAGCAATTGCACCGCAGTTGTCAAGCTGCAACTTGATAAGAAAAGCGGCTTTATGCTGCTAAAATTTGAAGTTGGAGGAAAATCAGATGTAGATTGCGACCGATGTGGCAACAGGTTAACCATGGATTTGTGGGATGATTTCAACATGGTAATTAAAATGGTTGAAAATCCTGAGGAGATGAATGAACGGGAAGAAGATCCGGATGTTTTCTACATTTCAAAAACAGAAAGCCATCTAAGATTGAATGATTGGATTTATGAATTTGTAAGTCTAAGCATTCCCTTACAAAAGTCCTGTTCTGCAGAGGAGATGGGCGGGCCAAAATGTAATGTAGAAGTACTGGCCAAGTTGAATGACATGAAGGTGACCGAGGATGCCAGAAATGCCAATGCACTTTGGAAAGACCTTGACCAGTTTAAGCAGCAATAAAACTGGTGAACAGACAAAATATTAAAAAGCAAACATTTAATTACAATAACAACTAAAATTTAAAGATATGCCAAATCC
>JBBQQP010000137.1:0-8492 GCA_038215675.1 Chitinophagales bacterium
AACGCCCTATCGAAACAATCAAATGATAGAAACGCTGCTGAAAACCTGTAAGCCTGCCACTAAACTTTGTATTGCTGCAGAGCTAACCGGATTGAACGAATTTGTAAAAACAAAAACGATCGCCGAATGGCAAAAAGAAAAAACCGACTTTCATAAAAAGCCGGTTATATTTTTACTGCAGGCGATCTGATTCTTTAACGGACAATGGGCTTCATGCTAATGATTTTGTCCACTACATATACACTAAAACCACGCCATGGTAAAGTGCCTTTAAATTCCTGGTAGTGCAGGTCGAAGTAATTGCCACTATTGTTCATTAAAATATTAGCTAAACTATCATTGGTAACGGAAAATTCAAACTCGTAGGATTGCACACTACCAATTGCCTTTGAACGCAAACCCGACTGGATTAGTTTGCCCTCATAGGTTTTAAAAATATTGCCTTTTTTTACCACATAATTTAATTCGCCCGATTTTACACCCTCGCCAAATACATACAAATAATGCCACCAAAAAAAGAAGCCGCCAAATAATAACACTAAAACGGTAAACCACCCAAGAAACTTTTTAAATCCACTTGTCTTTTTAGGAGCTGTATTTAGAAATTTATTTTCTTCCATGATGTTTTATTTGCAAGTTAATTATAATCCGTACTTATCTACTAAATAAATAAAGGCAGCCATGTTCAATGCGCCCATGTGAAGCTCCCTTCTGCTCACATTTTCAAACACATCTGTGGCGGCATGGTGGATATCAAAGTACCGCTGGCCATCCGGCGAAAGGCCCGACAGCGCAGCACCGATAGCTCTTAGCGGACCAACATCTGCACCGCTGCCACCTGCTTTTAATGAATAAACACCATAGGGATAAAAGAGGTCTTTCCATTGCTGCACTTTTTCAATCTGGTCGGCCCGCATCTCCAGCGAAAATCCACGGGGTGTGAATCCACCTGCATCACTTTCCAAACCAAACACATGTTTTTCATTTTTTAATTTAGCCAATTCCAAATACTTAGCTGCACCACGCCCGCCATTCTCTTCATTCATAAACATCACTGCCCTGATCGTGCGTTTGGTGGGACCGTTCGCTTTCAATACCCTTAATACTTCAATGCTCTGCACACAACCTGCCCCGTCATCCTGTGCGCCTTCAGCCAGATCCCAACTATCCAAATGACCACCTACAGTAATGATCTCTTTTGGCGAATCGATTCCCCTTATTTCGCCTACTACATTGAATGAGGGTGCATCCGGAAGCATTGTACTTGTATTGCGAAAATAACCGGTTACCTTCATTTTCCGCATTAATTGCTTACTTAGCCAAATCGCATTATTTGTACTGATGGCTACTGCAGGTATTTTAGGAAATGAGTCGTTGTAGATGGTTGTGCCCGTATGTGGAAAATCATCCGGGTTACTCGCCAGCGAACGAACCATTACCCCAATGGCGCCATAGCTTGCTGCCTTTGATGGGCCGCTGGTTCGGGATCTTCCGCTTTCTCCATAAGCACTAAAAGTAGTAATGTAAGTAGGATTCATTTCGAAGTTGAAGAATACAATTTTACCCTTGATAACTGCCTTACCCAGTTGCTCCAGTTCAGCGAAACTTCTTACTTCAATTACTGCGGCGGAAATACCTTTTTTACCTGTTCCCTCAGAATTTCCAAGGGCGCATAAATTAAGATCATACTTAGTGCCGCCAGCTACCTGGATATAACCTGTCTCCTTCTCTCCTCTTACCCAATGTGGCACCATGCATGGTTGTAGATAAACGGTATCTGCACCAGCTTCCTTTAGCATTCTGGCAGTGGCTTCTACCGCTTTTTGGGCGCCTGCACTGCCGCTCAACCTTGGACCAACCTTTTTACACAGGAACCTTAAATTTTCATAAGCCTGTCCATTGATTAAAACATCATTCGCAATTTTTCTAATTGCAATAGAATCTTCCTTTTGTGCCATCGAAACAAAAGCAGACAAAACACCTAAAACGGCTGGTATAATTTTTTTATTCATCATTACATTTATGTTAACAAACTTAAAGATTTAAATGTAATACATAAACGGAAGATGCCATCAATTATAATTCGGTAAATTGCATCCATTTCAGATATAGCTTTCTAGTTTAAAAATACATTATGAATATTGCGATTGTTTGTTACCCCACATTTGGCGGCAGCGGCGTGTTGGCTACAGAGTTAGGAAAGGCCCTTGCCGATAAAGGACATCATATACATTTTATCACTTACCAGCAACCGGTTCGGCTAAGCCATTTTCATACCAATATTTTTTATCATGAAGTAAGGGTTCCAACTTATCCTTTGTTTGATTACCCACCTTACGAAACAGCATTGGCCAGCACAATGGTAGACGTTATAACCAACAATAATATACAATTGCTACATGTGCATTATGCTATTCCACATGCTTCTGCGGCGTATATGGCCAAACAAATATTGGCAAAAGATGGAAAACTGATTCCGGTAATTACAACCTTACATGGAACCGATATCACCCTTGTGGGAAGAGATAAAACCTATCGGCCGGTAGTGACCTTCTCTATGAATGAAAGCGATATCCTTACTGCAGTGTCAGACAATCTTAGAGCTGAAACCTACAAAAATTTTGATATCGAAAAAGATATAGAAGTGATTCACAACTTTGTAGATGTAAAGCGTTTCAATAAAAAACCGATCGATGCTTTTAAAAAATTAATTGCACCTAATGGCGAAAAAATCATTGTGCATGCCAGCAACTTTAGAAAGGTTAAAAGGGTGGAAGATGTAGTAAAAGCATTTTTGCTGATCAACGAAAAGATGCCATCCAAGTTATTGTTACTGGGCGATGGGCCGGAACGGTCACCCATTGAAGCGGAATCAAGACAAAGCAATGCAAGTGATGCCATTAAATTTTTAGGCAAGCAGGAACAAATGGAAGATATACTGCCCATTGCCGATTTGTTTTTACTAACCAGCGAATATGAAAGCTTTGGATTGGCAGCATTGGAAGCCATGGCTGCTGAAGTGCCAGTAATTTCAACCAATGCTGGTGGATTACCCGAAATTATTATTAACGGCCACTGTGGCTATATGAGTAATGTTGGAGATGTAGAAGACATGAGTAAAAATGCATTGCATATTTTACAGGATAAACAAACACATGATCGCTTTAAAGCAAATGCATTGGCACAGGCAAAAAAATTTGATATTGACAACATCGTTCCTCAATATGAAAAACTATACCAGCGCTTAATATAATAATTAACGTCTTCTAAGCCAACTCTCCGGA
Source organism: Chitinophagales bacterium (assembly GCA_038215675.1). Taxonomy (GTDB): domain Bacteria; phylum Bacteroidota; class Bacteroidia; order Chitinophagales; family Chitinophagaceae; genus Ferruginibacter. The sequence continues at coordinate 3,285 of JBBQQP010000137.1, forward strand.
TTTAAATTTCCTTTTTCATTACTGATAATAAGATCAATCGACCCTATTCCTTCATCATTGGGTGCTACTCTTCCCAGAACTTGACCGGTGCGGATGGCCTGCCCTCGAGTTAAGCCAACGCCAGATAAATTGCTATAGGTAGTAAAGTATGCGCCATGTTTCAATATCACCACCTGCATGTTTTCGATATTGGTTACAGACGAAACTTCGCCATCAAATAAAGCTTTTACAGGTGTTCCAACCTCACTTCCAATGGTAATTCCGGGGTTGTCAATGGTAACCCCTATTTCAAGTTTTTGTAAACCAAAACGTTCCATCATGTATCCCTTTTCAACCGGCCATGGCAAAGACCCACGGTTACTAATAAAGTTTGCATTCAGTTTAACATCTGCAGCACTCCCCAACAATATACTTTCTTCCTTTGCCGGTGGCGTTATACTTCTATTGGGTTTTGCGCCAGGAGACTTTGGTGTTACAATTCCTTTTGCCTTATTTTCTGCAATGTCTTTTTTATCTTCTGCATCACGTTTTAGCCTTTCTGCTTTTGCTTTTTCAAGTGCTTCTCTGCGGGCAACGTCCTGGGCTCTTTTAATAGCGGCAGCAATAGCGTTACTTACTTTTTGCATTTGTTTTTTCTTGGCTGCAATCTGGTCATTCAGTTCTTTACCCTGTGCTTTTAATTTTGTCAACAACTGATTTTTTTCTTGCTGCTGCGATTCAAGCACGCCCAATTCCTTGCTCTGCGTTTGTAATACAACACTCTTCTTTTTCTTATTTCCACTTAACTCATCAATCCGTTCCTTTAACAGCGCCTGGGTTCTCAGGATATTATCTCCCTGCATCTCCCGATAGTTTCTATAACTTTTTAAATAGGTAATTCGCTTGATGGCATCATTAAAACTCGAAGAAGAAAAAATGAAATTTAAAAAATCAGAACTGCTACGATTCTTGTAGGCGTACACCATGCTCTTGGCATATTCCTGCTTCAACGTATCCAATAAAAGCTGTAATTTATTTACATCCTTTTGAGACTTCACAATATTGTTATCCAGTAAATTAATGTCTTTACTGATATTTTCAATTACACTCCCCTGCAGATTCAGCTTGCGGTTTAAGAGGGTCAGCGTAACCAGATTTTCTTTTGTATTTTTTTTATTCTTATCCAGTAATTGCTGGGCCTGCTCTATCTCCCGTTTTAATTGCTGACGCTCCCTTTCCAACTCCTGCTGACCAGACGCCTGCGCCATCAACGAAGTACTAAAAAGAAAAGATACCAATGAAAAAAGAAATATTTTAACCATGTGATGATTTTACAGGATCAATAAAAATACGATCATTTGCAGATTGGGATGGCAGTACTGTTAGCACTTCGCCTACACATACACCCATTGCCGCTAACTGAATCATTGCTGCAAAATAATTAAATGCAAGCGACATTCAAAAATATGCAAACCTGATCTTTACAAATAACGCCTACTTGCGTTTATAATTGGCCGGAATGATGAATGAGATGGTCAAATCTTTGTTAAACTCGTACTGTTTGTAATTGAGCTGGATATCCAGCCTGTTTTTTTCTGACACTGTGATAGCACGAAAAGTAGAAAATGGTACTCCATTATGGCTTTCATATTCGCCGTAAGTAATATCAGCAGTTCGGTTACGGGCAACATTCACATCATCTAATTTGCTATGCACCAATAAACGGTCTCCTTTATTGATGGTTAGCAAATGTTTAAAATATTTGCCAATGGTTGCCAACAGTATTTTTGATTCCGTTTCTTTGTAGGAGACAACACTGTCTTCAAAAAAAACGGGATTGCCTACAAACAAATTTTGGAGCGTATTTAAGTCGAACGGGATTTCGGTTACTTCCTGCAAAAAGTCCATTGACCTCAACTTGACTTCTTTATTAATTTTATCCAATACAAACACACTATCCCTATTTATTAAAATTCTGAATGCTTCAATATTAAAAACAGTTGCATAACCCGAAATCCATATCAGACTGTCTTTTATAATCCGGACATAAGCCGTAATGTTGGGTTGTTTGCCTTTTGTGTCTTCAAATTCTACTTTAATCTTTGCAGAAAAGTTTTGAAATCAATTTGCTTCTTATTAATATCCGCTACCGTATTCTTTATCAGGAGAAGCGAATCGTCTTCATAAGGGTTGCTGATGTGTACAGAGGTGGTATCTTTTTTTTCAACAGATGCCTGTATTTTTTTTGCAGTTTTACAGCTACCTGCAAAAAGCAACACCAATAAGATAAAAAATATCGAAGGATTAAATCCAGACTGATTGTTTGAAAATTTCATTTGTTGTTCAGTTGTTTATTGTTTACCCGTATGGCCAAAACCACCCTCACCACGAAGGGTATCATTTAATTGGTCTACTAAAAATAGTGCCGCTTTTTCTACTTTGGCAATCACCATTTGTGCAATGCGATCTGCATGATGAATTTCCTGTGATTCATTGCTGAGGTTTATCAATAGCACTTTAATTTCCCCTCTGTAATCACAATCAATGGTGCCGGGCGAATTAAGACATGTGATGCCCTGTTTTAAAGCCAAACCACTACGGGGCCTTATCTGCGCCTCATAATTATCTGGTAATTGAATGAACAAACCTGTAGGAATCAACATGCGTTGCAACGGCATCAAGGTAACCATTGCTTCCAGATTGGCCCTCAAATCCATACCAGCTGACCCTTCCGTTGCATAGGCGGGTACTTCGTTTACAGATTTATTTACAATATTTACTGTTATTTTTTGCATGGGCGCAAAGGTAATGATGTAAACTGAAAAAAAATGTGAGATGATTATTGCATTAAAGAATGCGGGATAGACTGAAATATAACTTCTGTTGCGGAACGATCCGGATTAAATGAAAAGCACTTTTCTTTAAAGAAACCGGTTGTAAAGCACTTTTTGATTAGAATATCTTTTGCGCCTGTGGGAAGAAAATACCCAATTCATCTTTTTTCAACATCTTAAAAGCCAATGTCAAACCCGATGGTCTCCTTTATTTTTGTTCATTTCGATTCACAGTAGTTTAATCGATACTGCTCATTCATTGTTCACTTCGATTTAGTAAAATACTGGCATATGCAACAAGCCCTTCCTCCCTTCCTACAAAGCCCATTCTTTCGGTGGTAGTTGCTTTTATAGACACATCACTTATTTGCAGTGAAAGAATTTGGGCAATCACTTGCTGCATTTGGGGAACATAATCTTTTATCTTGGGGGATTGCAGGCAAAGCGTACTATCAATATTTACAATACCATATCCTGCCTTTTTAATAAGATCGAAACTTTGCTGCAGTAATATTTTGCTATCTATGTTTTTTAAGGAAGCATCTGTATCAGGAAAATGAACTCCAATATCCCCTAAACAAGCAGCTCCAAGCATGGCATCGCATATTGCGTGTAATAAAACATCTGCATCACTATGTCCCAATGCACCTTTTGGATGGTCAATTTTAACGCCCCCTAACCAAAATTCCCTGTCATCTACCAATTGATGAAAATCAATACCAAAGCCAATTCTCAAACTCATATTATTTTATTTAAAACAAATGTACGGTAGTATAAAACTAAAAAAGCGTTCCTGTCTTGGGAGGAACGCTTTTTATGAATGATTTGTTTAATTAGTTTTCTTCACCAGTTCCTAAATCAAAAACCAAACTAAACCGCAATGTATTTGACAGCGGGTTGCGATTGATACCGTTGCCGGAAGGAATCAGGTAAGAGAAGTTTAATCCGAAAGTGTTGTACTTTAAACCAGCACCAGCAGTAAAGTATTTGCGATTGCCTTTAGATGGATTTTCGTAAAAATATCCTGCCCTCAAAGCAAATTGATTTTGATACCAAAATTCAGCACCCAGCGAAGCCTGTACTTCTTTCAATTCTTCTGAAAAACCTCCTGATGCATCTCCAAAAGAACTAAACCAACTACCAACTACTCCCTTACTACGGTAACTAACCAGTCCGGCACTATCACCCACTACAGGTGGTGTTGGTACCAATAATTTATGAATGTCTAAACCGAAAGTTATTTTGCTGGTTTCGTCAATGGCTTTCGTATAAGCAATACCCAAACCAAGATCGGCAGGGATATAATCCTTTTGAGTGGCATCGCTTGTGTATGAAATTTTTGAACCCAGATTACTGAGGGCAATACCATAATTTAAACCTGAACCATCTTCTTTTATACCGTTGTGAAAAAGGCTCAAATCAGCAGCAACTGCAGAACCTGCTTTGTATGAAACACCATTAATGGTTCCACTTGCAAGATTGGAATTGATATAGCGCAAACCAATTCCCAATGATAAGGTCGTAGATAATTTACGTGAATAACCTGCATCAAATGCAAACTCACGAGGACGAAATGAGCTTAAATCGTTGCCAAGATTATCGGTAAACTGGATATTACCTAAACTAAAATACCTTAAAGAACCAGAAATTGCCTGATCCTCATCCAGCTTGTAATAACCGGATAAGGCGGCCAGATAAACATCATTTAAACCAAGGTCTTTCAACCACGGCGTATAAGTAACTGCTATTCCACCCTGGTTGGTGTTGAAAGGGGTTTTGGCTAGATTCCAGAAGGCAGCATTGGCGTCCGGCGCAGTTGCAATACCTACATCACCCATTCCACCGCTGCGGGCATCCGGAGAAATTCTTAAGAAAGGGACAGCTGAAGTAACCACATTTATCGTATTAGCCTGGGCATTCACAATGCTGGTTGTACTTACTAAAAAAAGTGTCAACGCAGTTAACTTAATCATTGCATGTTTCATTATACTATTTGTCTTAGTTAGGTAGACGTTGAATCTATAGATTTGATTTTTGTTGTACGATATTTGGTAAAAGTAATTGATTTCTTTAAAACTGAAATTAAGTTATAGTTAAGTACAAAAAATGAACCATCGTTCGAGATAAATTGAGCGAGATTAATTATTTAAAAAATAAATCAGTCGATTTTTTTACTGTATCAATTAAAAAATAAAACGCCATTTATTTATCTTTATTGCGTAGAAAAGCCATCTCGTTACCATCAAAATTTCGTTTTTATTATCAATAGATTTTTAAAAAAACAAGGACTTTTGTAAACAAAAATAAATTTTATAAACACGGCCCTCTAAGTTGAAAAACTGGCCCGAAATTAGGAGCAGTTGGTATTATTGGACTCATGATTTATTAAAGGGGC
>JBBQQP010000138.1:0-8450 GCA_038215675.1 Chitinophagales bacterium
GAAGTACTTTGAAAAAATATTCGTCATTTTTCAACGGCTACACAGCCGGGATGAATTTTCGGGAACAGGAATTGGACTGGCCATTTGTAAAAAAATTGTAGATAAACTGGGGGGAAGAATATGGGTTGAATCTGAACATGGGGTTGGTAGTACTTTTTATTTCAGTGTTCCAAAACTTAGTGCTTAATGCTGCCCAACTTCAATTCAAATAATATTTTGAATGTATCCGTGGATAGTAAGTTTCGACTTTTAATTGGCATCAACAATTCAATCAGTGGCAATGGTTTTTAGCAAGCGATAGAAAATTTATTAAATCGGCTGTAAATTTCTTTGGATGCGAAAAATGAATATTGTGCGCTGTGTTTTCATAACGAATGTGTTTTACAAAGCCGGGATGTTGTTTCTGTAATGCGCTGTTTTCCTTTTCAAAAGGAAAGATATCCTCTTCGCTGACTGGGTCAAGTATTAAAACGGGTACACCCAAATTTCGAAAGATAATTTTTGGTTCAATCAATGCCATCGACTCACCAAATAGAGAAGCCCTTGTGGTATTATAGATCAGGTCCCGGTATTGGTTGATGTTTGCCATATTAAAAACCACATTAAATTATTTCCTACTGACCATTTACCTTGGGTTGACTTAGATATCCAGGATAACAGTTCAAATTGTGTCCCGGTTTTACTCATGTCATAAATACTAGAATAAGCCTCCATGGATGCATACTAAAGGAGTACCGGATCGATTTCCCCATGTAAGATAATGCATCAAAATATTGCCGGTCTGTACAAATGCGCCATGTTCCTTTTCAAAAAGTTGAAACTCATTCTTGGCTAAAATGTAATTTTTTTTTAAGGAGATAGTATCTGGCTTCGAAGTAATATTTTGTCCATGTAGCTGTAACACAAATAAAAAGAACGACAGGTTGATTAAAAATATTTTCATCATTCAAAATTGTAACAAGCGGGTATATGAAAGCGGCCTGGACTCATTTATGAATTGTGTTACGCTATAAATGCCGATAGCCATTAATAGAACGGATCAATGGATGAAATTGTAGCAAAGTGCTGCTAATAAACCTCCGATTATTGGGCCTGCCACAGGTATCCAGCTATATTGCCAGTCACTTTCGCCCTTTCCTTTTATAGGTAAAATTGCATGCACAATCCGGGGCCCAAGGTCTCTCACCGGATTGATGGCGTAACCGGTTGTTCCGCCCAAACTTAAGCCGATACCTAATACCAGTAATGCAACTGGCAATGCATCCAACGCACCAAGACTATTATTGGGAGCCACTAAAAACAATACACCTAATATCAAAATAAAGGTGCCAATAATTTCAGAGATGAGGTTATCGGTCGTGTGTCGAATAGCCGGTGCCGTGCAAAAGACTGCATGTATTACACCGGTGTCAGGCGTTACTTCAAAATGCCTTCTGTATACCAGCCAAACAATAAATGAACCCAGCATTGCACCGAGTAACTGGGCAGCAACATACATCGGTACACTTGCCCATGCAAATTTACCTAAACATGCCAGCGCCAATGTTACAACCGGATTCAGGTGCCCGCCACTTGATGCCGCAGTAACATACACACCTACAAAAACACCGATGGCCCAGCCAAAAGTGATCACAATCCAACCACCGTTATTTCCTTTTGTTTTATTTAAAATTGCATTGGCTACTACGCCATTTCCTAAAGTAATCAAAATAGCGGTGCCGGTAAGTTCGGCTACAAATGGCGTCATGTAGTGTGGAATTAGATAATCAACAAGTTCGTTAATGGTACAAATTAGCGAATTAAATATTGCTGAGCAATTGTTTCAAAATCTTTGATTTGTTTAGAGATCCATTCACTTGTTTTATTCATTTCCGTTGCCATTATTTTTGCAACCAACGGGGCCGCAGCCATGGCTGCTGTTGCATCCAGAAACAAAGCCCTTGTTCTTCTGGCCAACACATCTTCTACCGTCATAGCCATTTCATGTCGCACAGCCCATAATACGGTGGCTTCGGAATACGGTAAATCAGGATGGATTTTAGCTTTTAAATTTGGCTGTTCATTCATCAATTGTTGGATGAATCCCGCATCACTTCCATAAACGTAAAGCGGATCTTCCAAGGCAATGCCTGCTGTGTATCCGTGTATGAGTAAGGATTCTGTAACGCAGGGGTGCATTTTTAGTTTGGCTGAAAAAGCTGCGTTGTCAACAGCATGTTTTCCCATCGTGCGATAGGTGGTCCATTTGCCGCCGGTGATGGTAACCAGTCCACTGTCTGATACAATGGTAGTATGGTCTCTTGGCAGGATTGCCGTCATTTTTTTACCCTTTACTTTTATAAGGGGCCGCATGCCGGCAAATACGCTTTTCACATCACTGTATTGTATGTTCGATGTCAGGTAGCGGTTAATATGATGCAGGATAAAATCAATTTCTTCTGCAAGGGGTTTTGGTTCCAGCGCAACATCGTCAACCGGAGTATCTGTTGTTCCCAATACCACTTTGTTATGCCACGGCACGGCAAACAGTACCCTTCCGTCATCCGTTTTAGGTATCATTAAAGCCTGTTTACCGGGGAAGAATTTTGCATCCACTACAATGTGCACACCCTGTGAGGGCGATACGATTGGTTGGTGTGCTGTATCATCCAGTTTCATCACATCATCTGTAAATATGCCGGTAGCATTGATCACAGATTGACTATTCACAGCATATTCTTTTCCTGTAAGTACGTCTTGTAGCACCACACCCGTTATGCGTTTACCCGTTTTAGTAAGGCTGGTTAGTTTGCAATAATTAATCAGGGCAGCGCCCTGTTCTTCCGCAGTTTGTGCAAGGTTAATTGCCAATCTTGAATCATCAAACTGACCGTCATGGTATAGTATACCGCCGCTTAGGTTTTTAGGAGAGATGGCAGGTAATAATTGTTGGGTCAATTTTTTGCTGAGTACTTTCGTTTTCCCCAGGCTAAGCTTGCCGGATAATACATCGTACATCGTAAGTCCGATTCCATAATACCATTTTTGCCACCAATGAAGTGAAGGTATTATAAAAGATAAATTATGGCAGACATGCGGTGCATTTTTTAATAAAAGACCTCGTTCCTTCAATGCTTCCCTTACCATCTTAATATTGCCTTGTGCAAGGTAGCGTACACCACCATGTACCAGCTTTGTACTTCTGCTGGAAGTACCTTTTGAAAAATCAACCTGCTCCACCAATAAGGTTTTATATCCCCTGGAAGCTGCATCCACAGCGGCTCCCAGGCCAGTAGCACCTCCTCCGATGATGATCATGTCCCACCCGGGAACATCTTCTAACTGCAATAACATTTTTTGCCTGTCCATGATATTATTAACGCAACTGCTGCTTTAAAGTTCAGCGTGCTGTTTGTTTTTTAATTGTTGATACGCTTAAACCGTTTGCTTTCAAAAGTATGGGAATTGATTTAAATAAATGGTTTATCTTATCAAAACGAGTTTGGTTGAAGCAGCCAAATTTGATAAAGTATTTACCGTTTTATATTTTATTGCAAAAAAGAATTTGATTGCTGTTGAAGAAAAATTCGCAGGTTTAAAGCGTATGTTAAAAAGAAAGATTTTATAAGATGATGATGGAATTATTACTTTCTTCAAATGCCTCTAGGATAAAGGCACTGGTTAATGTATTCGATCTCCACGTACCTCTATTTCCTCCATTACATGATTTTCGTAGTCCAGCCATTCTTTCCAACGTATCCTTACTTTACTTTTAGGCAAATAGGTGTCTGCCAGTTCAACAAATAAAGTATAATGCCCGGCTTCACTTTCCATAAAGCGGCGGTAAAATTTCCGCATGTATTCATCATCCAGTCCTTCGCTCAATCTTTTAAACCGTTCGCAACTTCTTGCTTCTATCAATGCCATCGTTAATAAATGATCGAGCAGCCGGTCGTCCGGACTTCCGCCTTTTAGTTGAAAGTCAATTAATTTGTTCACATATACATCTTTACGTTGTTTGCCGAGTTGCAGTTTTCTTTTTTGTAATTCTGCAAGTACCAATCTAAAATGGCCCCACTCTTCGGTAACAATGGGGCTAAGTGCGGTTACCAGTTTTTCCTTATCTGAATATCGTTGTATCAATGTAATGCAGGTGGTAGCTGCCTTTTGCTCACAATAGGCATGGTCTGTTAAAATTTCTTCCAGTTGTAATTCCGCAAGGTTTACCCATCTCGGATCAGATGGTAATTTCAAACCGAGTATATTTTTCACATCAATGTTTTCTGTAATCATTGCGCAAAAATATATAATCTAATTTGGTTTGGTAAGCAAGGTTTTATTAATTTAGGGCTTAATTTTTTTTCAATGAAAATCTTACCACTGCTTATTTCTTCTGCAATCACTGTAGGATTGGTTGTTGCACTTAATACCAAATTATTATTACCAGCGCCTCTGGGTAAATTGCTAAGTCCACAGCACGGTATTTGGCAAAATGCTGAAAATAGCAACACTAATTTTAGTGAAGATTTAAAGTTTCCCCAATTAAAAGGAAAGGTAGAGGTTTACCTGGATGACCGGTTGGTTCCGCACGTGTTTGCTGAAAATGAAAATGATGTCTATTTTGTACAAGGCTTTTTGCATGCCAAATTCAGGCTGTGGCAGATGGAACTGCAAACGCATGCAGCTGCCGGACGAGCCAGCGAAATTGTTGGAGTTGTGGCGCTTAAACATGACCGTGAATTTAGACGGCTGGGTATGGTGTATGCCGCTGAAGCTTCTTTAAAAGAGGCGGAACGGGATCCGTTGACAAAAATAAGTTGTGATGGTTATACTGCAGGGGTCAATGCTTACATTGCTACACTTTCAGAAAGTACATTACCATTGGAATATAAATTGCTTGGATACAAGCCTGAAAACTGGACCAATTTAAAAACAGCTTTATTCTTAAAAAATATGTCGGAGAATCTTGCGGGTGGTGAAGATGATTTTGAAATGACCAATGCTAGGAGTTTTTTTAGTAAAGAAGATTTTGCAAAGCTTTACCCTCTAACCCAGGATTCGCTCGACCCTATTATTCCTAAAGGAACTATTTACAATCAGGCTTCGGTGCCCCTGCAGGTGCCTGCGGATGCAGATTCTGTCTATTTCGGAAACCAGTCCATTGCAGTTACGCAGGAAGAAAAACCCGACCCAAACAACGGCAGTAATAACTGGGCAGTTGCTGGTTCAAAAACTAAATCAGGCGCTCCCATTTTATGCAATGATCCGCACCTTGGGTTAAATTTGCCGTCTTTATGGTTTGAAATGCAACTGACTACTCCCAATTACAATGCATATGGTGCAACTTTTCCCGGGGCACCGGGAATTATCATTGGTTATAATGATAGCATAGCCTGGGGAGTTACAAATGGTGGAAGAGACGTAAGAGATTATTACGAAATAAAATTTAAAGACGACACACGGCAGGAGTATTGGTATAATAGCAGCTGGAATAAAACCGAATTCCGGTATGAAGAAATATTGGTAAAAGATTCATTACCTTATTATGATACGGTGGCATATACGGTGTTTGGCCCGGTGATGTATGATAAAAGTTTTAGTGGCGGCAGGGCAGCCAACTCAAGATATTTTGCAGTACGTTGGAAAGCACATGACAACAGCAATGAATTGAAGGCTTTTTTAATGCTGGACCGGGCAAAAAATTATGAAGATTATTTGGCTGCTATAAAGTACATGAAAACGCCCGGGCAAAATTTTGCCTTTGCAGCCAAATCCGGCGATATTGCGATCAGAACTCAGGGAGAATGGCCAGCCAAATGGAAAGGGCAGGGCGACTTTATAATGCCGGGTACAGATAATCGCTATTTGTGGCAGGGAATGATTCCATTTGATGAAACGCCGTTTCAATACAATCCGGAAAGAGGCTTCGTTAGCAGCGCCAACCAAAATCCTGCCGATTCTACTTATCCGTATTATCTCGGCCGTGGATATCCGCTTTACCGCGGTATCATCATTAACAGAAAGCTGAAAGAGATGAGTAATATTACCCCTGGAGACATGATGCAATTACAAACGAATAACTACAATGTATTTGCTGAAATTGCAATGCCCGTATTCTTAAAAAATATGATGGAAAATGAATTGAGTGTTTCCGAAAAGAAATTCTTTGATATGTTGAAATCATGGGATTTCAATAATGCGCCTGATTCAAAGGGCGCTGCTGTCTTTGAAGTGTTATGGGATAGTTTTGATGCCGTGATTTTTGATGATGAATTTAAAGCAGCACCGGCAGTCATAATGCATCCCGAAGAAAGTAATCTGCTCGAAGGGGTTTTGAAAGATTCTGCCTACCAATTTGTGGACAACATTTCTACACCTGCAAAGGAAACGTTGGCAGATGCAGTTACAACAGCTTTGAAGCGTGCAAGTGAAACATTGGAAAAACTGGAAAAAAACCAACGATTGGATTGGGCAAAATATAAGGCCACCAGCGTGCATCATCTTACGAAACTGGGTGCATTAAGCCGCTTGAATCTACCTATTGGGGGCGGTTCCCATTGCATCAATGCAGCTAGATCCAATCATGGTCCGAGTTGGCGAATGATTGTAAGCTTAACCCCAAAGACTGAAGCCTATGGAGTTTATCCGGGCGGGCAAAGCGGAAACCCGGGCAGTGCCTTTTACGATAATTTTATTGATAAATGGGCGGCAGGTGAATATTATCCATTATGGGTGATGACAAGAGGAGAGGAGAAGGATAAACGGGTAAAAGCCACGCTAAGGTTTAATAAAATGTAATGGGATAGCAACATTGGCAAATGAATAAACGAATCTCTTCGAAACCTAATCGTATTAAATTAATTATATGAAATTTTTTGTCTCTATATTATTGATTGCGCTGTTGAGTCTTGCGGCTTGTTTATATTTACCCTGGTGGAGCATAGCAATCGTTGCTTTTATAGTAGCTGCGCTGATTCCTCAAAAGCCGGTGATGTCCTTTTTTACCGGGTTCGGTTCGTTGTTATTATTATGGGGGGTGCTGGCATGGTTTTTAAGCAGCAATAACAATCACTTACTGGCGCATAAAATATCGGTTTTGATACTAAAAAAGGATAGTCCGGTTTTACTTATTGCAGTTACTGCTCTGATAGGTGCACTGGTGGCAGCTTTTGGTGCATTGGCAGGAAGTTTTGTGCGAAAAAGCTGATTGGGTAAGCAAAAAAGCCTTGTGGATGAATCAGTTTTTTTGCATGGTAGCATCAATTGAAATTGTTTTCAAAATCAGTGTCAGTGTTTCGTTATATGGCAGGTCATCCATTTTTAAATCAGGCTTTGATTCGTTGCTATTTTTATTTTTAGTTTCAGTTTTAATCAAATTCCCAAACGCAGTTTCCCTTTTAGTTTTCCTGATGTCTCAATGTATTGGGGATTTTATTTCAAAAAAAGCAAAAGAACATTTCCTACGTCTATGAAATAATTTATTTTATAACCGGTTTTCTGTACATAATATTTAAATGAATCACAATCGGCCTTAATTTCGCTGCTAATCATTTTCCTTTATGCGAATATTTTTGTTCCTGCCATTTCTGTTTTTATCTTTTCATCTATCTGCACAAAAAATAAGTGGTATCGTTTTAAATGACAAGGGGGAGTTATTACCCTATTCATCCATTACAATTAAGGGTACTACCATTGGGGCAAGTGCAAACAACAGGGCCCGTTTTACGATTGCGCTTTCGCCCGGTAGCTATACGTTGGTTTGCCAGCATATTGGCTACGCCACTAAAGAAAAAAATATTACCATTGTAGAGCAGGATGAAGACTTTTCGTTCGTTTTATCTGAATTAAAACTTGATTTAAAGGAAGTCATCATAAAGAATACCGATGAAAATCCAGCCTATGCAATTATACGTGCTGCCATCAAAATGAGGGAAATTTACAATAAGCAGATAAAAGCTTTTACCTGTGATCTTTATACAAAAGATATGATGAAGCTTCGCCGCCTTCCTAAAAAAATATTTGGCCGGAAAGTACCGGATGAAGACAGGCAGGACATGGGATTGGACACAATGGGGCAAGGCATCATCTATTTGTCAGAATCAATATCAAAAATTTCTACTGAACTTCCGGATAAATTTAAACTGGAAGTGCAAAGCAGCCGGGTGAGCGGGAGCAACGGATTTGGATTTACATTTCCTACATTCATTTCTTTTTATCAAAATAATGTAACGGTTTTTACCGAGCGTTTAAATCCCAGGGGGTTTGTTTCTCCCATTTCTGACAATGCAATTTATTTTTATAAGTTCAGGTTTTTAGGTAGTTTTTGGGAAAACGGCAAAGAAATCAACAGTATCAGGGTTACACCCCGCAGAAATTTTGAGCCTTTGTTCTCAGGTGTCATCAATATTATTGAAGGTGAATGGCGAATACATAGTGTTGACTTGGTAATAACTAAAAAAGCACAGCTGGAA
>JBBQQP010000139.1:0-8354 GCA_038215675.1 Chitinophagales bacterium
AGGATGGAAAGGCAAATGAATGAATCAACAAAAATGCGGCTCTGCGATTACGTGATTACCAACGATGAACAGGAACTGGTAATACCACAGGTTGTAAAAATCCATGAAGCGTTGATGGCCAGGTGTCCTTCGTAGGTGGGAGTTAGAAGCAATCAATTCAAATAATCGGAACAAAGGACCAGTTTTACGCTTTCAATCCGGTATTCGAAACCAGGCTAAATGTTATTTTTGTTCATACACCATTTCTCCATTTACATATGTTTTCAACACCAGTGTCTGCAATATTTTGCCAGCATCCATCTGCATCAGGTCGCCATCTAAAATAATAAAGTCTGCAAATTTACCTTTCTCTAAACTTCCCTTTTCGTGCTCTTCAAAATTTGCTTTTGCTGCCCAGATGGTCATGCCCCGGATGGTTTCCTGCCGTGTAAGTGCATTCTCCATTTGATACCCGGCCTCGGGCCATCCGTTTGCATCTTTACGAATAGCGGCTGCATAAAAGGTTTTAAACGGACTAATGTCTTCAACCGGAAAATCGGTACCCAAAGGGATCCAGCCATTTTGTGCAAGTAGTTGTTTGTAAGCATAGGCTCCCTTTACTCTTTCTTTACCCAGGCGATCAACGGCCCAATACATATCAGAAGTAGCATGCGTAGGTTGCACGGATGGAACGATTCCATTGTCTCCAAAAAGATTAAAATCATTTGCATTCACCACCTGTGCATGTTCAATTCTCCACCGTAGATCGTTTTTCCCTTTCAGGTATTTGGCATAGGTGTTTAGCATTACCCGATTGCCGCTATCCCCTATGGCATGGGTACACATTTGAAATCCATGCTTGTAAATTGTTGCCGCTACCTCGTCAAAGTGCGCTATTTTACTCAATAAAAAACCATGACTTTCCGGCTTATCCTGGTAAGGTTCAATCAAGCAAGCTCCTCTTGAACCCAATGCGCCATCCACGTACACCTTAAACGAACGCACATTCAAGCGATCTGTTTTAATCATGCCCCGTTTAAAGATTGCATCATAGTTATTGCCCCGGTCGCTCAACATTACATATAGGCGCATTTTTAACTCATTCGACTTTTGTAGCGCTTCAATCAGCTCCACATCATCATACTGCAAACCACAATCATCAAGGGTGGTTAATCCAACTGCAAAACATTTCTCCTGGGCATTGAGCAATGCAGCTATTTTTTGTTGCCTGGTTTCGTCCGGCACTCTTGAACTTACCAATCCAATGGCATTGTCGATGAATATGCCGGTTAACTTTCCATCCCTGGTTTCCACCTCACCACCGGTTAATTTAACACCCGGCTTAATGCCTTTCATTGCCTTTTCATTGGCGATGGCTGCATGCCCGTCTACCCTTGTCAGTAAAACCGGGCGATCTGGAAACAGCTCGTCTAATTTTTCTCTGTTGGGGAATTGTTTCGTTGCCCAATCATTCTGATCCCAGCCCCTGCCCAAAAGCCAGCCTTCCTTATGGGTGATGGCATAAGTTCTCAATCTGTCAAGCACTTCCTCCCAACTTTTTGTAGCAGTAAGATCCACAATTTGCAGATCAAGTCCGTACCGCAAAAAATGCGCATGGGCATCAATAAATCCAGGGTATATAAATTTACCTTTTGCATCCAATGTTGCCTTGGCAGTAAACTTATTCTTAAGTTGGTTAGATTGTCCGGTTGCGACTATTTTACCACCGGTTACCACCATAGCTTCCTTTACAGAAAACTGATCATCTACGGTGTAAATATGGGCATTGTACACCAGCAAGTCTGCCACCTTTTTTTGAGATTTTGAGGCAGTGCCAATCAATAAAAAAAAGAACAATAATAATTTATTCATGTGTTTTGCTATGTGTTGGTGCAGGTATTTTTTACAAAAATGTTGATTAGAAAATATGAATCATCCGCAAAAATAAAATTTAAATGAATGACTGATCATTTCAAATTCTTTGCAGAGATTGTATCAGGTTTCTCTAAGTTGGCCGAATGGCTAATAATTCTCTTGCGTTAATAATTAACGCTTACAATCATTTTTTAATGAGTTAAAGCTTCCGTTCTACCCCACTTTGAATATCTGATCGGTTTGCAATTAGTAACTACTCATCATTCATCACTCATTCTTCATTCTTCATTCTTCATTCTTCATTCCTCATTCATCATTCCTCATTCATAATTCCTCATTCATAATTCATCATTCATCATTCATCATTCTCTATTCTTCATTCTTCACACTCATTTCTCATCTCTCATCATTCTTCTCTCATCTCTCATTTCTTAAACTTCTCCGGATGCTGCTTATTAAAATCGGTTGCATCCTGGTAAGCTTTGGCTGCTGCCAATATGGTGGCTTCATCGTACAAATTACCAACCAGGGTAATGCTATTGGGTAAACCCCGTTGCGTAAAACCAATTGGAAAAACCACCACCGGATGCCCGGTAAGATTGGTGATGCTTAACTGGCTACCGGCAAAACTTGGCACAATCAACACATCATAATTTTTAATAAATCCATTCATCGCTTCTATCAGGCTTGAGCGATGCCGGTTGGCATTGATGTATTCTACTGCAGGAATTAATCTTGACACCCGGAAACTATTTGGCCAAAAATTTTTATCCTGCCGGCGAATCAGGTCGTCCTGATTATTGCGTGTCAATTCATCAAAGGCGGCTGCCGATTCTGCACTAAGAATGGGATCAATCAAATTTGCCGGATACATCAATGAGTCGGGAAAATCAACTGCCTTTACAGTTGCTCCTAATTTTTTATATGCTTCTATCACCTGCCATTGCATTCCGGTTTTTGGGATCGATTTAAAATAGTTGGCCGCATAGGCAATGCGTAACTTTTTGAAATCAGTTTTTCCAGTATAATTAAAAGCTCGGTTTACCGCACTGGCATCTTTACCGTCTGTGCCTTTTAAATAATAAAATACTACGGCGGCATCTTCAGCACTTCTGCAAATAGGGCCCGCTTTGTCGAGACTCCAACACAATACCATCGCTCCGCTTCTGCTTACGGAACCAAAGGTAGGCCGCAGCCCTGTTGCACCGCAGGTGTGCGACGGGGATACAATAGACCCCTGTGTTTCTGTACCAATTGTAAAAGGCAATAACCCGGCAGCCGTTGCTGAGGCAGACCCGGCGGAGGAGCCGCTGGAGCCAAGACTGATATCCCATGGATTGCGTGTTTTACCACCAAACCAAAGGTCATTGTAGGCCAGTTCGCCCAAAGTTAATTTGGCGCATAAAACCGCACCGGCATTTTTTAACTGGGTATACACAAAAGCATCTTCCTCTATCACCTGGTCTTTGTATGGAACAGATCCCCAGGTGGTTTTATACCCTTTTACAGCAAACAGATCTTTCAATCCGTAAGGAATGCCGTGGAGTGGTCCACGGTAGTTGCCCTTCTTTATTTCTTCATCTGCCTGCCTGGCTTGTTGCATGGCCAATTGCTCAGTGAGGCTGATGACGCACTCCAATGTGTCGCCCCATTTCTTAAGGCGATTTATAAAAAATGTGGTCAACTCAACAGAGCTAATCTTTTTGTTTTTTATCAGCGAGGCCATTTGCATTACGGAATAAAAAGCCAACTCACTTTTATTTTTCGGCAGGTTCACATTTACAGGAATCATCCAGTTGATCTTTTCCTGCCGGGTAGGAATTACAAAACCAACCGGTGTTGGATTGAATCCAAAAGGATAATTTAAATTATTGGAAATCGGCAGACTGTGCATCTTCTGATACAACACTACATTGTCTTTCAATCCATCTATCATCGAATCCTTTTCGGCATTGTTAAATGTAAGATCAAATAGTTGGGTGGCCGCAGTGATGGTATTGTTATCAATGTTTGATTGTGCAAATATGCCTGCGGGTAAAAAAGTTAGAAGAATGACCGTTAGTTTGTTTCTCATATTTAACTTGGTTGTGGGCTAAATTAAGTAAAAAAGAAACTGGTGGGTTAAAGTGTTTTTCGATACGAATTTTTAGGCACGAATTAATAATAGATAACCTACTATCTTAGACTGAACCCGCGATGGTTTTATGAATACGCTTGACTTCTGCCTATTTGTAACAATTCATGGTATGAAAGTAAGTGCTTTCGGAAAATTGGGGAGCACACTCAGACCCGGGACTACGTTCTTGTATCTTACCTGATACTAAAACAAACAATTAATGACCGCATCTAAAAAACCATCAGCTTTTTGCAGCAGGTTTATTAAAAGTCGTCCGCATTGCTTTCATCATTCCGGGGGTAGACCAGGCGCCGGGCACAATCATGCGGCGGATGGTATAAAGCGGTTGTGTTGAATCTCTTCTTGAAGATAAAATAAATGCGAGATCATATCCCCTGCTTTTTATTTCAGGAATGGCGGCCGGGTTCCAGATTCCAAATGGATAAGCAAAATATCTTACCGGTTTGCCTGTTATTTCCTGGATCTGGCGTTTCGGTTTTACCAATTGTGTATCCCAATCTGCCCCAACATATTTGGTAACCATATGATGATCCCATGTATGCGCTTCCACGGCGTGGCCACTATCCGCAAGGTTTTTAATTTGTGTTTTACTCATGTAGCGTGGACGGTTAATGGCAATCGTCATCAAAAAATACACGCCTTTAAAACCATATTTATCCATCTCCACTTTACCGATACTATATTGTTCTTCATCCGTATCATCAAAAGTGAGCATCACTGGTTTGGCTGGCAATGGGCCATCATGAACCAAATATTCGTATAACTGTTCCGGTAAAATAGTTTGATATCCGCTGTCATGCAAGGCCTTCATTTGTTCTGTAAAAGAAGCGGGTGATACTGAATAACTTTTCATGTTTTCGCTTTCCCCTGCTCGTACATTCCTAATGTGGTGATAGCACAAAACAGGCACTTCTTTTTTTAAAAGGATGGTAGCAAGATCTGCAACCTTTTTAGGTGCTTTAATTACAGCAACAGAGTCCTTGGTGATAGCTGTTACCTGTTTAATTTTTTCGGGTTCCGATGAGCAGGCTCCTAAAAAAGCCAGGGGCAGAAGAAAGGCAAAGAAATTGTTTTTCATAATTCAACGTAAACGGATTGTAGGATGTTATTGATATTGTATGTAAATAGGTTTCGGGGTAAATTTCATCAACTCTTCGGGTTGGTAGATGCCGCTTGTGTTGGGCTTATTGTCATTTTTATAAAACAACTTAAAGCCGGTAAACTGAACGGGTTCTCTATAAATATACCTCAGATACGTTGATCTTTTTAAAACTTTATCACCAAAACCATCCATGTCCATAACAATTTGAACCTCGGGTACTTTTTTAATTCTATCATAACCCGTTACCATCCCTTGTGTAAAACGATGCACCACCAGTATTTTTGGGGGAAGGTTGTTTTTACGAACTACGTCTGCTAAAAAGTCGATGGCATCGTTAATATCTTCTGCAGTAAATGTCCCTATTTTTGAACCGGGCCGCTCACCCTTTTTCATCGAAAATTCCGGGTCAATTCCTAAATGAACATTGGGCATTTTCAGATAAGGTTCAAAAGTTGGCACTTCCGCTTTTACCGTGCTATGTCCAACCTGTATATCTACAAATACAAGCGCATTGATTTCTTTTGCCCAGTTTACGATGGTATCAATTTGGTGAAATGGCATTCTCAACCGATGTTTACCATCTTTACCTGGAGCACCCTGGGCGGTAGTTGCCACATAATGCAATGCAGGAATTGTTTTAACGGCTGTATCGGCAGCCTGCCAGTTGGCTACCTCTCCCATCAGTTTTTTAAGCATACTGTCTTTAGGTATTTCACCTAAAATGCCCATCCGCTTTGAAAAAAGATTACCATAAAACGCGATCACCCTGTTATATGGAAAAATAGCACCTGCCAAAGGATAAGGCGCTTTAACGGGCCATTTACCAGTTGTATCGTTGTTACTTAATACCATCATTTTTCGATTGAAATCGGCTGTATCAATGGCTTGCAAAGTAGTTGCCGATTCGGAAGTAACCGTTTTAGTAGTATCAACTTCAGCTTTTGTAGCAGCCGTTGTTTTGGCCTCATTACACCCAATGACAAACATAGAAATTAGTACACCAGGGACAAACATTAAGTACGCAGCAGTTTGCTTTTTCATAAAGTAGTATAATTGAATTTTATGTTGCAAATGTAAATCATTTGAGCTCATAGGCATGTTAAATGCCGGTTGGTTAATAAAACAATTCAAAGGTGAATTAAAACACACTATCGCCTCTTACACAATGATATAATTTACTTACATAATTCATCAGAATTAAGCTTGAAGCCGCCCGATCTCACCAACTATTTTACCGATTCTCTTACAATGTTTCTCGCCAACTGATCTGCCACTCTATTATAATTAGATGCTTCATTATTGGGTTGATGCGCCTTTACTTTGTTCAACACGATCGAATGCATTTTTAATAGCTGATAAAATGATTTCACCAGGTCTGCATGCTGTAAAAACCTTCCATTTTTTGTTTTAAAATTAGCGGTCAATAATTTATCCTCCCTTGCCGGTAATCCCACCACATATTGACTATCCGTAAATATTTGTAGAACGATTTTACCGCTGGTATTATTGTAAACATATTCTATGGCGTTGATCACCGCCATCAGTTCCATCCGGTGATGCGTAGTATTTGTTTCGCTACCCTTTAATATCATTTCCCTGCCGTCATACAAAATAATGGCTACCCAGGCTCCAAATCTTTTTTGAGTATGACAACTTCCATCTGTATAAATGATGAATTCAACGGGATTGAAACCGGATTTCATGTAGCGGGTTCATTTAATAATCTCATCCGGTAGGCATTCATTGCGGTAGCGCCCAGCTTTTTGATAAGGCGATAATTTACAATCAATCCAACAGGTGCTCCAATTACCGGCACCAGTTGAGCCATTTTTGCCAGATCTATATAATCGCGGTATTCCTGTTGAAAATTTCTCCAGTCAAACTGGTTAATGTCTTCCGGCAGTTGTTCCTTTTTTTCCTCCCAGTTAGTCATTTTTAGATAGACTTGCTTCCGATGCTGGTGGCTGGAAAAAGCGAGTTCAAAAATATGCAACAGGTAAACCCTTTCTTTGTAGTCATCCACGTCAAAACCATACAGGGCAGCTATTTCGAACAACAACTTAAGTTTCATACCAAGCAAAATAGGAAAATCTGCCAGGCCAAGCAAAATCCCTCCTGCCCCGGTAATACCACCTTCTACGGCCGCTGTATTTTTATACCAATCAATCTTTTTCTGCACTGCCAGTTCTCTTTCCTGAAGGTTTACATTCAATAAGGTATCTGATGTGGCATATTTTGCCCCAAATAAAACACCCCGTATCATTTGCTTGATGGTTACAGTAATAGCATTGTGTATCTTTTCAGGAATCCAGCCGTTGATTTTTGTTTGAAGTTTTTTTGAAAGCCCATTGAGTAGCGAGGGTCGCTTCATCATTTGTTTTTGCCAGGCTGACAGTTCGGTTAAAGCCAGCAAATCATATGCACTTTTCATAAAATTAATTTTCTGCATAAAGGTGATCATCCCTCCTGCGTTGTTATCTAAACTATTTTTATTTGTCAAATCAACCGTAATTGGCTTTAATTAGAATGTGTTTCGTCAAAAAACGGCTGTTATCAAAAAAATTTTTTGATGGGCGGCCATCAAGCGTATTTAACTCCAAATGAGCAATCGTTTCCTCAAAAGACAGCAGTAATCAGCCGCAGCTTCTTATTAAACAAAATACCATCGCCTGCCCTCTTTTTAAACAACAATGCTGCCAAAGGGGCATCGGGTGAAATCAAATAAACATCCCTGCCTTCAAAATTAATTTTACCTAAACCGGCAGCTATAAAAAAGGAACAATCCGCACATGTTACCAAACTTCCTTTTGCGCCTTCGATGTAAAGACTTACACCATCCAATCCGGATAAGGCAGCGAGTTCCATTCGGTTCGCCGCCAATTGGCGGGCATGCATATCTTTTTCCAGATGACTCATTGCCCGGGAGGTTTCGTATTTATCGCCGGCACTGCTTTTTTCTTCAACATTGGCCGCTGCCTGTGCATTGGCAATTGACTGCGTATTTGCAGTAATGCGCATTTCAATCAGCTCAATGCATTGTTGCATCAGCCTTTTTTTATATGCTGTCTTTTCAGCGTTGGAAAACATTTGATTCATTTATTGTTGGGCCAGCATACATGTAATTTTAAACCGGTCGGCCATTACAAACATATTTGTTTTCTACCAGCTTCACAGAAAGCTACACGAATTATGTTTTTTATATTAAGTGTTGCTACAATATTATTTAAAAAAAACTGTTTAATTTTTTGAAGCACATAGATA
>JBBQQP010000140.1:0-8328 GCA_038215675.1 Chitinophagales bacterium
GGCAGTTCGCCAACTACTGCAGCCAGTCCCTCACATTTGAGGGCTTCTTCCATTGCCCATAGGATTTCTTTTTCCTTTTTAAGATCAACGAAAATGATCTTATCCGGCGCAATGCCAAAGGATACCAGCGCAGGCGGAAAAATGGTTCTGTTGGTACTAAGCCAAACGGTAGCGCCACCTTTTCGCATCAGTGCTGCCAGTACACCCGCAACAAAACCGCCGGTGGCTGCAGCCTCTTCCGGCATGGTAGCAATAAATTCATGCACAGCAGCCAACGGAAATTCAGCATTGGGAAAGGCGTATTTAATAGGTCCGAGGCCAATATCCGGCACAGCAAGATTGCAGCCTGGTTTATACCCCTGTAAAGGCCGTATCTCCTTTTGCAATTGAGCAATAATAGTTGCTTTGGATGTATTCACAATTGCTGCCGGGATCATGTTGATGGTTCAGTGTTTTTTGTAAAATTACTAAAATATTTAGCAAACAGGAGAAGTTTATTTCGGTGTGTGGGTAAAATTTTTACAGATTAATGCAAAATTACCTGCCTTTTTAACCTTTTTAGGCGGAGAGAAGCTGCATTTTTTTCTGGTATGTTATTAAGAATATAAGCTATCCGGGCATTACGCTAATTTGTCTCCAACAGCTGAAGTAATCAGTTAACACCAAATTTTACGAATAATGAAATCACCAATTAAAATCCATCGCTTAGCCTAAATTTTTTTTCTCTAATACGTAAAATGTATTTGAAACTTTTAGGATTGCAAATCCGTTTTTGCAGATAAAATGTCTATAATGTCTGGCACCTTTAGTCCGTTAAAAAAATTATCGAATAACCCTACCGGGCATAATTGATTCTTAAAGACCGAAGGGTGTCTTGATTATAAATATTATTAAATAAACAATCGAAGATTTAGCATTCAAACATTTGTTGAGTTTATATTTGTATTGTAAGCTTTGTACTTGCCGGTCAGTTATTAATTGCTTTAATAAACCTTTAGTGAAAATTACATGGAAAATAAATATTTATCCACTCCTCCATCTCAACCGGAAATCTATTCTGAAAGGATGATGAGTGGTAAAAGTACTGACTTTGACATTGAGAGCCATTCACGGCCTACACACATCCCCTTATCTTTTAGCCAGGAACGTTTATGGTTTATTGACCGGCTGGAAGGCAGTACCCATTATCATCTTCCCGTATTATTAAAATTAGAGGGAGATTTAAACAAGGAAGCTTTATCATTGGCTTTTCAGGCTATAGCAAACAGGCATGAGCCATTGCGTACAGTTGTAGAGGAAATAGATGAAACAACCTGCCAGCGGATTATGCCGGAAGATGGTCTAAAGCTCGTTTTTGTGGATGGTACTGGTAAAAAAAATGAAAGTGCCTGGCTTCAAAGTAAAATAATTGAGCTCATAAATATGCCCTTCGACTTGTCGAAGGACCATGCATTGCGTGTTGCATTGATCAAAATATCGGACGGGGAACATATGCTTGTATTGGCTGTTCATCAGATTGCAGCTGATTATTGTTCAATGAAAATTATGCAGGAAGAATTGGCAGTTTTATATTCCTCTTTTAATGAGCGCAAAACCCCACAATTAAAAGATTTAAAATTACAGTATGCGGATTATTCAACCTGGCAAAGAAATCATTTCAGCAGTGAAGTATTGGAAAAGGAAATGGGGTATTGGAAGGGGAAATTAAAGGAGACATCAATTCTTCAATTGCCGATGGATTTTACCAGACCCGAAAGCCAGGATACCCTTGGGGCTTGTGCTGCTTTTTTTATTGACCAATTATTACTGAACCAGTTACGGGAGTTAAGTAGTCAGCAGGGTGTTTCCCTGTTTGTTACAATGCTTGCCAGTTTTAAGGTATTGTTACACCGATATTCCGGCCAGCAGGACATATGCGTAGGGACGAGAGTACATGGCCGGCATGCAAAAAGTTTACAGCCGCTGGTAGGTTTTTTTGAAAATACAATTTGCTTAAGAAGCGAGGTTAATGGGAATGATTTATTTACAGATTTGTTGAAGCAGGTTAAGGCCAATACAGAGGAAGCCTTCGAGAATGGCGATTTACCATTTGAAAAAGTAGTGGATGCCATCGTGAAGGAAAGGGAAATGAACAGAAATCCTTTGTTTGATGTACTTTTTTTATTACGTAATTCAGGCGAAACACCTGCAATAGAATTACCTGGAATTAAAGTGACGTGTGAAAATCCTGAACAAAGAACTGCACTGTTCGATATAACATTCACTATTACTGAAACACCAAATGGTTTAACAGTCGATATTCTATACGCTACTTCACTTTATAAAAAGGAAACGATTGAATTAATGGCTGACCACTTCCGGCAATTGCTAATTTCAATCATTACCAATCCAAAGCAACAGACAGGAGTACTACCAATGCTTGCTAACAATGAAAAGCATCGATTGCTGGTTGATTTTAATAACACAGCTTCTGATTTTCCGGATAGGAGCATTACAACCCTTTTTGAAGCACGGGCAGCGGAAAACCCCGGAAGCACTGCCCTTGTATTTGAGAACAGTGAGCTAACGTATAAAGAATTAAATGAACGATCGAACCAGCTAGCTCATTATTTGAAAAGTAAAGGTGTAATGCAGGGCACCTTGGTTCCTTTGTTTATAGAAAGGGGAACAGATATGATTGTGGGGCTTTTGGGTATATTAAAAGCAGGTGGTGCTTTTGTACCGCTAGATCCGGAATACCCATTGGATAGGATACATTATATGCTGAAAGATGCTGAAGCTAAAATCATTATCAGCAGTAAGCAAAGCAGTTTAAAACTGACCGGTATTGAAGGGCTCGATATTATTGAAATTGACGGAAATATTAATAACCTGGAGATGTTGCCAACAGAAAACCTGACCGGTAATATAAGTCCGGCCCAGCTGGCTTATGTAATATATACTTCTGGTTCCACAGGTAAGCCAAAGGGAGTAATGATCCCGCATTCCAGTGTGGTAAATCTATTAACCA
The DNA here is from genome assembly GCA_038215675.1 of Chitinophagales bacterium. Classification (GTDB taxonomy): domain Bacteria; phylum Bacteroidota; class Bacteroidia; order Chitinophagales; family Chitinophagaceae; genus Ferruginibacter. The sequence continues at coordinate 3,011 of JBBQQP010000140.1, forward strand.
GCATAATAAAGAACGTTGAATTTACTTCCGGGTCTGTTTTTTTATCGGTAACCACTTTTAGTTTTGATATATGTTACCTTGAATTTTTTGTGCCGCTGATAAGTGGAGGTAAGCTTATAGTGATACAACGGGAAACAGCAGCAGACGGATATAAGCTGGGTGATAGTATTGCCCGTTACATACCTACCCATGTTCAGGGTACTCCGGCTACCTGGCAGTTATTGCTGGATAGCGGATGGGTAAATAAAGAAGGTATAAAAATTCTTATTGGGGGTGAGGCCGTAACGGAGAATATTAAAGATCAGTTAACAAAGCTTGGTGATGTATTTAATTTATATGGCCCCACAGAAACTACCATTTGGTCAGCCATCAAAAAGCTGTCATTGAACGAAAAAGTGGTTATTGGAAAACCCATTGATAATACTAGTATTTATATTTTGAATGAGCAGTTGGAATTATGCCTTCCAAATGTAGCTGGCGAAATTTGTGTTGGTGGAGCTGGTTTGGCAACAGGTTACTGGAACATGCCTTCGTTAACAAGCGAAAAATTTATCAGCCACCCTTTTAGCAAAACGCAAGGTGCCAGGTTATATAAAACAGGGGACCTTGGTAAATGGTTACCCGATGGAAATATTGAGTATCTGAGCAGGATGGATAACCAGGTAAAGATAAGGGGTTACCGTATTGAACTGGGTGAAATTGAAACTTGTTTGCAACAAGGTGAAATGGTAAGACAAGCAGTAGTGATTGCCAAAGAAAATAAAGAAGGTATTAAGCGGCTGGCCAGTTATTATATACCGGAATGGCAGGCCTTAAAAATGCGTGAGAAACAGCTCTATCTTAAGCAGGTAGCATCCTGGCAGGAAGTGTATGATACGGAATACGCGGAAGCCGTTGATGATTCTGTTGATGAAGAGTTTGATTATAATATTTGGAAAGATAGTTTTACAGGAGAGATGTTTGAAGAGATGGCTATGAGGGAATGGCTGCAGCATACAGTTGATATCGTATTGCAGGAAAGACCTTTATATGTTTTGGAAATAGGCAGTGGAAAAGGTTTAATATTTTACCGGCTGGCAGGCAAAATAAAAAAATATATCGGTACAGATTTTTCCGCTTCATGTATTCAATCCATTAAACACCAAATTAAGAAAGGCGTTAAAGATTATGGTGAAGCAGACCTTTATGTATGTGCGGCTCATGAGGTTGCATTAGGTAAAGAAGAAGAGGTGGATACGATTCTTATCAATTCGGTAGCGCAACACTTTCCCGGTGAAGATTATATGAATGAGGTAATCAGCAAAGGCATCAATACACTCAATGGGAAAGGGCGCATCATAATTGGGGATGTAAGGAATAACCACTTGCTGGAGGCTTTCAAACTACAGCTTAACTTACAAAAATTACCAATGTCCCTAACCGTAAATGAATTTTTATGGGCAGCCGGGCAAGAGGTTTTAAAAGAAGAAGAACTATTATTTTCCCCTGAATATTTTTACAATTTTTTATCCCTGCACCCGGAGATCACTCATATTGACATCCAATTGAAGCGGGGTTTTTATTTTAATGAACTGAGCAGGTACCGGTACGATGTAATTATTTATGTAGGTGCAAATAAAGAGATATTTGAACCAGATTGGCAACGTTGGGAAACATCTGGCGAAAAACAAAACATGATTGATCAGGTGCAAAGAAGGGAACTGGTAATTGCATTTAAAAATATTCCTAACCCAAGGCTTACAAAGGAAAAATTATTAAACGGGGCATTGAAAGATAAGATTGCCGGTACGGTGGGGGAGTTACAAAAAATTTGTGCAAAAGAGGATATAGAGGCAATTGAAGTAAAAGATATTCTTAACCTTGCCCATGAAGCCGGTTATCACATAAGCATGTTTCCTGCAAAAGATATCTACCAGATGAACGTGTTGCTGGAGTTGCAGCCATCAGATAAATTCGTGAAGCAACTGTACCTCCAAAATGGCGAAGTAAATAATGCAGTGTTTACCAACATACCCCTGTTTACAGATATTGTTGCGCTGATGCAAAAAGACATCAAAGGCCTGTTACTGAAAAGCCTGCCGGAATTTATGGTGCCAGCGGAGTTTATAGCAATAACTAAGTTGCCGCTTACAAACAATGGAAAGGTAGATCGCAAGTTTTTAAGTTTGCTGGAAGACAAAATAATACTGAATGCTGAAAAATTTGAAGCTCCTCATTCGCATATTGAGCAGGTACTTACCAGCACATGGCAGGATTTGCTGGGGATAGACCGGATTGGCATCCACGATAACTTCTTTGAAATGGGCGGCCATTCGTTGCTTGCCACCCGTACCGTATCCGCTGTTCGCAAAAAATTAAATGTTGAGTTATTTATTAAAGACCTCTTTATTCATCCCACCATAGCGGGGCTTGCTACGCATATTGCAGCCCAAAGCAGTGATTCCTTATTAGCGGGGATCGGCGTTCAGCAAAGGCCTCCATTTATCCCTTTGTCATTCGGCCAGGAAGGCTTATGGTTCATTGACCGGTTGGAGGGCAGTATACATTATCATGTGCCAAATGTGCTGAAGTTAAAAGGTAAATTAAATAAAGAAGCCTTATCATTTGCTTTTACAAGTCTTGTTAACCTTCATGAAGCATTGAGAACTGTGTTCCCTGAAAAGGATGGTTTGGTCCATCAATACATCATCCCGCAGGATCAGTGGCAACTATCTTTCATTGATGGTTCCGGGTATCAAAATGATGATAAAATTTTATACGATAAGATCACTAATTTAATCAATGCACCCTTTGATCTTTCCAGGGATCACATGTTACGGGTTGATCTCATCAATCTACAAGCCGAATTAAATGTACTTGTAGTAACCATACACCATATAGCTTCGGATGGCTGGTCAGATTCGATTATGGCAAAGGAAATCATTGGTTTGTATAATTCATTTCTAGAAGACGAACAGATAAAATTAGTGCCTTTAGCAATTCAGTATGCCGATTATGCAATCTGGCAAAGAAAGGAATTACAGGGCGATTTTCTGGATAATAAATTAAGTTACTGGAAGGAGAAGTTACAAGGAGTTGCCACACTACAATTACCTGCAGATTTTATACGTCCTGCCATTCAAAGCAGAAAAGGAGCAACCGTTAAATTCAGAATCAGTAAGGAGTTAACCCAGTCCCTCGAACTACTAAGCAAGCAGCAGGGAGTAACGCTTTTTATGGTGTTACTGGCTACATTTAAAGTGTTGTTACACCGTTACAGCGGTCAGAAGGATATTTGTGTAGGAACTCCCATAGCAGGGCGCCAACAGCAGGAACTTGAAGGATTGATTGGTTTTTTCGTAAATACCCTGGCGTTACGCACCGAGGTTAATGGCGGTGCATCTTTTGCTGATTTTTTACAACAGATTAAAGCTACAACCGTTGAGGCCTATGATAACCAGGAGTTACCGTTTGAGAAAGTTGTGGAAGCTTTGGTTAAAGACAGGGATATGAGTAGAAATCCATTATTCCAGGTAATGTTTGTGTTATTAAATACACCAGATATTATTCAGCAAGGTTTGAAAGGAGTAGAAATTGTCAGGGAATTACCAGGAACAGCTTTCCAAAAAAAATCAATATTCGAACTCACTCTTTTTCTGAAAGAAACCACAAGAGGGTTGAAGTGCGAAGTGGAATATTGTACCGATCTATATAAAGAAGATACCATCAAGAGGATGATGTGTCATTTTATTGAGTTATTAAATTCTATTGTAAAAGCCCCCCATCAAAGTGTGGCTTTGTTGCCTATGCTAAGCAAAGCTGAAAGAACTCAATTATTAGAAGATTTTAGTGGTGCTAATTGCAACTACCCAGCAATGGAAACGGTAATTGAGATTTTTGAAAAGCAAGCTGCAGATATACCCGGCAATATAGCATTGTCTTTTGAAGCTAGGGATTTAAGTTATAAGGAATTAAATGAATGCTCAAACCAGTTAGCAAATTATCTGCAAAAAAATGGAGTAAAATTGGGAACGCTGGTGCCTGTTTGCATAGAAAAAGGTATAGGCATGATGGTATCAATACTGGGTATACTAAAAGCAGGTGGAGCTTATGTACCCATCGACCCTGGTTATCCGGCAGAACGCATTCGGTTCATGATAGAAGATGTAGGCGCAAGTATAGCTATCAGTAGCAAAGAGACCCGGACGGTATTAACGGCTAATCTTAAAATCAACATTATAGAAATTGATAGCGATTGGGATGCCATTAGTAAACAGCAGTTAACTAACATTAACGTCGGCATATCCCCCGACAACCTGGCTTATGTGATGTACACTTCGGGCTCTACAGGCAGGCCAAAAGGCGTTATGGTAACGCATGCCAATGTAGTAAGTTTGGTAAAAGATGTAGATTATGTTTCCTTGAAAAATACAGATAAATTATTGGGTGTGGGCTCTTTTTCATTTGATGCTACTACATTTGAATATTGGGGAATGTTATTAAATGGAGGCAATCTGGTTTTGTGTAATGAAAAAACCTTGCTCAATACTAAATTGTTAAAACAGGAAATAACGGCCAGGGTGGTTAATAAAATGTTGTTCACTACCAGTTGGTTTAATCAGTTGGTTGAAGATGATATTACGTTGTTTGAAAAGCTGGAAACGGTGCTGGCAGGTGGTGAAAAATTATCAGAACACCATATTGAAAAGCTACGAACAACCTATCCTGCAATAAAAATTATCAACGGATATGGGCCAACGGAAAACGCAACTTTTTCTTTAACTTATCTAATCAGGGAAACAATTATCAATAAGCCAATACCAATTGGCAAGCCATTCAATAACAGGACTGTTTTTATACTGGATGAAAGTTATCAACCAGTGCCCACTGGCGTTAGAGGCGAAATATATTTGGGTGGTGCTGGTCTTTCTACAGGATATTTAAACCAGCCTGAGCTAACCGCACAAAAATTTATTAAAAATCCATATAGTACAAGTGAGCATGATGCACTGATTTACAAAAGCGGCGATTTAGGCCGGTGGTTAATGGATGGTAATATTGAATTTTTAGGCAGGATGGATGAACAGGTAAAAATAAGGGGTTATAGAATTGAGTTAGGCGAAATAGAAAACATACTTCAGCAAAGCGACCTGATAACTCAGGTGGTGGTGGCCGCAAAAGAAGACAATCTGGGAAATAAGCGCCTGGTTAGCTACATTGCAAAAAATGAAAAATTTGATAAAGATGCGGTCATTTCTTTTTTACGCAGTAAAGTACCTGAATACATGGTGCCATCTGTATGGATTGAGGTTGAACATTTTCCGCTTACAAACAATGGA
>JBBQQP010000141.1:0-8309 GCA_038215675.1 Chitinophagales bacterium
GATTCTTTGATGGCCTTTAATTCAAATACAGGATTATCAAATTCATCAAAGAAATGAATAGAGAATTTTTGTGATTCGGCATCCGGCAGGTTGATGATCACATTGTTATCCTTTCCTGTAAAGACAAATTTGCTGGGAACAAAAGTCGGTGGCTTTACGGGTCTGGTGGTTACATCCTTCTTTTCCAGTCTATTCTTTTTCTCCTCCGAAGTCTCAATCCCCAGATCAGGTGTTATAAAATCGAGCAATTCTTTTGATGTATCCAATACCGGGCGGTATGATTTGGTGAATAAATATTCTCCACCTTCAAATGCAATAAATAAACGATAAAATATTTTGCCGCCGGTTGGTTTGGGATCCAGGTAACCATTTTCAATATTCGTAGGATTTAATACACTGCCAATCGTAGTAAATCTTTTAATACTGTCGAAGGAGCGTTGAATGTTGATATTACTAATGGTGGCACCATAGGTATTTTTCCAGCTGATGATTATTTTGCCATACCGGTTGGTAACGGAAATTTTAGGAAGTGTATCCTGTGCACAAATGTTGCCTGAAAACGCACCACAACCGACCAATAGGATAACAATAAATTTAAACATAAAACTACACACGGTATTAAAATAAATGACTGGTTGCAAAGATAACGACAATGCCAAACGAATTAAAAAACTAAAGTACCCGGCGGCAATGATAGATTGCCCTGCAAGCCACCGGTGTGGATAGCAACAATTTTGCTACCAGCAGGAAAATCATCATTTTTAATAGAATCAATTATGCCAAACAGCATCTTTCCGGTGTATACAAAATCCGTTGGTAGCCGGTGTCTTTCATACATTAGGTTCATGAAGTCAATGAGCGCCTGCGTTTTTTTTGCATACCCCCCAAAATGGTAACCGGGTATTATTTTTAATTGTTTGGAAGCAAATGAACGATTTGTTAAAAATAGAATCCGCTGTTCCAGATCCACCATATTTTTTAGCACCGGTACCATAATAACTTGTTGTTTTTCATTTAATCCGAGTAGCAAACCTGCTCCTGTTGTAGCTGTTCCTGCAGCACAGCAAATATGCGTTGTTTCCGGGTCAATCAGATCCATTATTAATTTGGCGCCTGCTGTTCCTTCCGGATGATAGCCACCTTCCGGAACTGAAGCGTAGTTTTGAAAATCAACTTTTAACTGCTTTAAAAAGCCGGGAGATTCTTTTTGGTCATATGATTGCCTTGACACAAATTTCAATTGCATACCATATTCCAAACAGGCTTTCAAGGTGTGTGATAATATGTTGGGCTGTTCTCCTCTTACAATTCCAATGCTTCTTAAGCCAGCTTCTCTGCAGGCAAAAGCAGTTGCTACGAGGTGATTGGAATATGCACCCCCAAAAGTGATGATTCCCTCAGATGACTGTTCTATCGCATCTTTTAAAAAAAAATGAAGCTTATATAACTTATTTCCGGATACCACATTATGAATCAAATCTAATCTCAACACGGATAAGGATACCTGCTTTTGATCAAACAATTCATTCGGAATATTTTCTGTAGCGATATTACAAACAGGAAAAAGCATTTTTGTTATATATTATTTGATTAGATTATTTTTGCCTACGCAAAATTGCAACTTAATCAACAATGTACATTTTAATATGAAGCCAACTCTTTTAATATTAGCCGCAGGTATGGCCAGCCGCTATGGTAGCATGAAACAAATTCAATCTTTTGGTCCTTCCGGTGAAACGATTATGGATTATTCAATCTATGATGCGATCCGGGCCGGATTTGGCAAAATAGTATTTGTGATCCGTGAAGATTTTGCAGAAAATTTTAAAGCGATTTTTGAACCGAAGTTGAATGGCAAAATTGAAACGGATTATGTTTACCAGGTGAAGGATGCCTTTTTACCAGCTGTAGAAATTCCGGCAGATCGTACTAAGCCATGGGGTACGGCCCATGCGGTATTGTGTGCAAAGGATGCCATTAAAGAACCGTTTGCAGTGATTAATGCGGATGATTTTTATGGTAAAGATTCCTTTGAGAAGGCAGCCGCTTTTTTAATACATGAGTGCACGGAAAGTACTTATTCAATCATTGGATATGAATTGGCAAAAACGCTTAGTGATAATGGAACAGTCAGCAGGGGAGTATGTGAGGTAGATAAAAATTTTAACCTGATTAGCATTAAAGAGCGCACAAAAATTTACCAGGAAGGAGACAAAATTGTTTATGAAGACAATGATGGAAAACATGAAGTGCCCTTCAATTCAAGTGTATCAATGAATTTTTGGTGCTTTCCTCCCACCATGTTTGACGCAACTGAAAATCTGTTTCATGAATTTGTAAAGGAAAACTACCAGGATATTAAGTCAGAATTTTTTATACCACTACTGGGTGACGATTTTGTGCAAAACCAGGGCGGAACGATTAAAGTTATTCCTACCTCCGCACAATGGTTTGGCGTAACGTATAAAGAAGATGCACCCTCAGTAAAAGCAAGTGTAGAAAAACTGGTGGCAGACGGAGAATATCCTACCTCACTTTGGGCTTAAAATGATTGGTTATTTTTAACCTGAAAAACTTGAAATAACCCAGTTGTAAATCAGCATCGGCTAAATGATTCCTTCATAAAGCGGATGCTTTTTTTTGTTTTCTTAAAAAAACAAAGATGCCTTTTAACCATTGTTCAATAAAGTGTAAGTCTGGAACAATCAACCTTTGATTTATAATGAGGAAGGCTATTGTGTTTTTTGCAGGCTTTGAATATTCCAAAATATTTTGTAGCATAATCTTCATGCACGCATAGCAGGGCTGTATTTAAATTTATGAAAAAAGCGAAGCATTCCGCATAATTTGCAATTAAAAAAGCGGCCCTTTCTACAGGAGCCGCCTTAACAGGTTTTAGGGGTTTAATATTTTTAGTTACCAACCACCATAAATATAAATTCTTCTATTTTCTTTACTTGTTGTACCCGATCCAATCCCTTTAAATCAGAGTTAATAGGCGTTTTAACAACCTCGTATTTTTCGTCCATTTTCTTTAATTTTTCAATAATACTGATAATGTTTTTTGACTTTGCAGCATACACAACACCATCTGCTTTTGAATCTCTTGCAGTAATTACGCCAATTACTTCCCCATTGCGATTGATGATAGGTCCACCGCTATTGCCCGGATTTACAGAAACGGTTAACTGGTAAGCGGTAGAATCACCGTCATTACCCGATTTTGCACTTACGTATCCTTCGCCATAAACAATTTCATTGCGGGGAAAGCCCAAGGTAAAGAACTGTTCTCCAAGTTCTGAATTACCTTTTTTGATACTGTAAGGCAATTTATTCAGCGATTTAAAAGCTGTATCAACGATCTTTAAAATAGCGAGATCAGCTTCGTTGTCTGCATAAACCGCTTCGGCCCTGTAGAATTCACCTTTCTTGTTTTCTATATAAATATTTTTCATCTGGCTGATTACATGCGCATTGGTAACCAGGTATCCTTTTCCATCTATTAAAAACCCGGTTGCTCTAAAATCCACTTCCGGTTTAATTGATTTTATACCTTGTTCAGAAGATGCCTCTTTAGATTTTAATAAACTAACATCTCTTTTGGTTTTATTCAGTTGATCTACAAGTACCCGGTAATTTTCGTTGCCTATATTTTTTGTGTAACTAACCATTACACCAGTTGCCAGTAAGGAAATAAAACCGGCAATAGATGCCGCCACCGCGATATTGCGCTTGTGCCTTGCCCATAGCGAAATGATTTTAGCTTTTCCTTTCAACGGTGATTGTCCAATCAAACCCTCCGCCATTAATTTGGCTTCCACCTCATTCAGGTTGTGCTTAAATGCTTTGGTTGTACCAAAAGCTTCCAGTCCCTGTAGAAAATAAGTCTGCTCCACCACTAACTGATCCACTTCAGGGTCTTTCAGTCGTAGCTGCTCGAAAAAAGCTTTTTCATACGAATTCATCTCTTCCTTCAGATATCGCTCCACCGCTTCTAATAGTAAAATATCATCCATCGCTTCAGGCATTTTTATATTGTGCAAAAAATAATTTCTTTAATCTTACCAAACATTTGTACTTCTGTGTTTTGGCATTGTCTGCGTTGGTGTATCCAAACTCCCCTGCAATTTCCTGCATGTTCTTTTTTTGAAGGTAGTATGCATCTAACAAACTTTTGCAAGGCTCTCCAATTTTTGCCATTGCATGCTCCATTAAAACAAAATCGTCATTCTTTTTTTCATGATCCACAATTTCTTCCTCTACTGAAATAACTTCCTCTAAATTTTCAATCTGGGTACTAAATTTCCCCAGGTGCTGTAGTCTTTTAAGCCATAAGCGCCGGCAAATAGAATAAACGTAGGTCTTTATCTGACAGTTTAAAGAGAAGGTCGCTAATCTTGACTTTTCATACAGCACAATCATTGCTTCCTGAAAAATATCCCTGGCATCATCTACCGAGCCACTGTTATTTAATATAAACGACTGGATGGAAGTATAGTTCTCCCGATAAATTGTTTCAATTGAATTTTTATCATTCTGAGCTAAGCCTTTCAGCAGTACCTGTTCGTGTTCTAATATAGTCACCAGTCTTTATTTAATACGTTTGAGTGTGTAATAGTAACCCAAAGCAACGAAAAAATTTTTTTTAAAAAAAGCTGGGTTACCTTTTTTAGCATTCTGTATTAATCATCAAATAACAATTAAAAATCAAAAAAATGAAAAAAGTATTATTATTCGCAGTTATTGCTGCAACATTTGCCTCTTGCACTAATGGTGAAGAAAAAAAAGTAGATGAAGTTAAAACTTCAGATACAACTACTGTTGTTACTCCAGTTGCTGCTGACACAACTATGATTGTTAAAGATTCTACTGTGAAAACAACTGTTACTGTTGATTCAGTTAAGAAATAATTAAATAAGCCGGCCAGGTTGCTTGTAAAAATCGCCGGATTAGCATAAGAATTTTCATATGGCAAGCAATCGTTAAAGACGCCCCTATTCCTAGGGGCGTCTACTTTTTTCAACCATTTAAAATTGAAGAATAACATATGAAAGGTGTTTTTTGATAATTATTCTCCAAAGAATTAAGTTTTTTGTTAAAAAAATGTTGGCTACTATAATTTTATCCCCTACTTTCGTTTTCCAAATGACAATAGCAACAAATTTCACCCGATTTTATTTTAGCTACTATTTTACAAATGGTGCGGGGGTCTTTTGTTAAAAACTGGAACTGACAAAAACAGATTAACATAAAAAAAGAATCCCGGCTAATTAGTCGGGATTTTTTTTGGGCATGTTCAAGAGAGAATGTTTTAGTTATTTAAAAAAGTATCAATTAAAATAAATGAAAAACCAGGTGGGTCCTTTATTTAAAACATCAACGCAGATCCCGTTAGCCGGCCAAAAAAGTAGTCAACCCTTTTTGAAAGTGGCAATCCAGGGGTTCGAAGGAAGTTTTCACCAGGAGGCGGCCCGGTATTTTTTTGGAAAGGACGTGGAAGTGATTTGTTGCGCTACATTTAGGGAAGTTGTAAAAATTGCGGCTAACAAAAAGGAAAGTGATGGCGGCGTGATGGCCATTGAAAACTCGATAGCCGGGAGTATATTACCCAATTATAATTTATTACAGAAGGGGAATCTCACTATAATTGGGGAAGTGTACTTACAAATCCGGCAAAATTTGATGGTAAATCCCGGTGTTAAAATGGAAGATATCCGGGAGGTACATTCTCATCCAATGGCAATACAGCAATGCTTTGGCTTTTTAGACAAATACAACTGGAAACTGGTAGAAACCGACGACACAGCATTAAGTGCGAAACACATTCATAAGCATCGCAGTAAGCACATCGCTGCAATTGCCAGTAAGCTGGCTTCAGAGATTTATGAGCTGGATATGATCGCCCCCAATATTCATACGCTTAAAAATAATTATACCCGTTTTTTAATTCTGCAACGAGAAGATAAGCCTGTTGTGATTGAAGGAGCAGATAAAGCATCCATAAATTTTCATACCGATCACTCAAAAGGAAGTTTAGCGAAAGTGCTTAGCAAAATTGCGGAAGCTGGGATTAATTTAAGTAAGCTGCAATCATTTCCTATCCCGGGAAGCGACTGGCTGTATGCTTTTCATGCCGACCTGGAGTTTGAAAACAGCGGTCAATTTTATACTATGATTGAGGAAATTAAGCAGATGACGGAATCATTGAAAATATACGGGGTCTATAAAAAGGGAAGGTAGGCAGGAGCCCATTTTAAAAATAGATGGGATCAAATATTGAAAATATTTCTGTTGCATAAAACATTTTATAAATGAATACTAACACTGAATCGAAAGTTGCGATTGCAAAAAGGCTGGAAGGGATCGGCGAATATTATTTTTCGCAAAAGCTAAGAGAAATAGATGAGTTGAATAAGGCCGGTAAACAAGTTATTAATTTAGGCATAGGTAGTCCTGATTTGCCACCGCACCCCGAAGTGATCCGAACATTGCACGAAGAGGCACTAAAGACCAACCAGCATGCGTATCAAAATTATAAAGGCACTCCAATATTGAGAAATGCGATCGCTAAATGGTATGGTAAATGGTATGGAGTACCATTGAATGCGGATACAGAAATATTACCCCTGATCGGAAGTAAAGAAGGCATCATGCATATTTGTATGACGTTTATCAATGAGGGCGATGCCGTATTAATTCCTAACCCGGGATACCCTACTTACCGGAGTGCTGCTAAAATAGCAGGTGCTAAACTGGTTGAATACACACTTGAAAAAGAAAATAATTGGTTTCCTGATTTTGCCGCCATAGAAAAAAATGATTTGCAAAATGTAAAGTTGATGTTTGTGAATTACCCACAAATGCCGACCGGTCAGTTGCCAACCGTATCAATGTTTGAAGAACTGGTTGCCTTTGCAAACAAGCATGACATTTTATTGGTGCACGATAATCCTTATAGTTTTATTTTAAATGACCAGCCAATGAGTTTGCTGAGCGTGCCTGGCGCAAGATCCGTTGCAATTGAATTAAATTCATTGAGTAAGTCGCACAATATGGCAGGTTGGAGAGTTGGCATGTTGGTTGGTAACCAGGAAAGAATCAACGAAGTGTTGCGGTTTAAAAGCAATATGGATAGCGGAATGTTTTTACCGCTACAACTGGCAGCAGCTAAGGCTTTGGATCTGGAACAGGACTGGCATGATGAAGTAAATAAGGTGTACAAAAAACGACGGGAAAAAGTATTTCAATTATTACAATTATTGGATTGCGAATTTAATAATGGTCAGGCGGGGATGTTTGTGTGGGCTGGTATCCCCGAAAAATATAAGGATGGATATGAACTGAGCGATCAGGTACTGTACGAATCAAATGTATTTATTACACCAGGCGGTATTTTTGGAAGTGCAGGAGATCGGTATGTAAGGGTAAGTTTATGCAGTACTGAAGAAAAAATAGAGGAGGCCATTAAAAGAATAATAGCCTCCAATTAACACGTTGTTAGTTGATGCTTTAAAATGAAAAATTATCTTAAGAATTTTACGAATGCAAGCAGGAGATACAGTAGCAGGAAAAGATAAAACAGCAATAGGTGAAATGCCTGGGGGTAAAATTTTGGAGGGTGCTGTAATTACCATTGTTGGTGTAGGATTAATCAGCGGTTCATTTGCATTGGCTATGAAGGAAAAAGGCATTGCAAAAAAAGTAATTGGCGTTAGCAGAACTGAAGCCAGTCTAATAAAAGCAAAAGCGTTGGGCATTATTGATGAAGCATTGCCTTTGGAGGAGGCAGTCCCCCAGAGTGATTTTATTTATGTGGCCATACCGGTAGACGTTACATTGCCTGTGATGGAAAAAATAATGAACCTTGTTACAGAAAAGCAGATCGTTGCAGACGCTGGTTCAACAAAATTTGTGTTGTGCGAAGCAATGGAAAATCACCCGATGCGTAAACGGTTTGTGGCTACGCATCCGATGTGGGGAACAGAATATAGTGGCCCGGAAGCTGCGGTGAGAGGGGCTTTTCAAGGAAGAGCCTGCGTGATTTGTGAGAAAGAAAAGAGTGATCCCGAAGCAGTTGAAATCGTAGAAAATATTTATAAGGCATTGGGAATGCAAATTATTTATATGGATGCACGCAGCCACGATGTGCATGCTGCTTATATCAGTCATATATCCCACATTACTTCTTTCGCATTGGCAAACACAGTGTTGGAAAAAGAGAAAGAAGAAGATGCCATTTTTGAATTGGCAGGCGGTGGTTTTGAAAGTACCGTAAGGTTGGCTAAAAGTAGCCCGGCCATGTGGGCACC